>CAXTUE010000038.1:9638-15174 GCA_964247355.1 uncultured Ktedonobacteraceae bacterium
ATCGAGATGCCATGTGGAAGTTGTTACTCCTCAATTTCGTCGCCAGTTCATACTAGCGATACGTAGCACTTTCTTCATTAAGTATAGCATAGGTCGTCGGTACAAAAACATGTAACTCTTGACTTGTCTTGCGCACTTTACTATACTGACAGTAGATACTAGACAGTATAGTATGATTACGTTGCGCCATCTAAAAAGGATAAGATATATGACAGGAGTTCGTCTCGAAAAGAGTAGAGGAAGCGGCAAAGAGCGTCTGGTACAAGCAGCACGTTCGCTGGCACAGCATACTTCTTTTGACGAGATTACTATTGACGAGATTGTCAGAGCCGCCGATCTCTCGCGTCCTGCCTTTTATTATCATTTCGCGGGTGGCAAGGAAGAATTGCGCGGCGAGCTAGTACGCTCCGGCGATCTGGGAGATGAGCCAGTACCGGATGTCAGACAAGGGATTGTCGAGGCGGCATTACGCGTTTTTGGACGTTCGGGCGTCTCTGCTGCAACACTGGATGATATTGCAAGCGAGGCTGGTATCTCGCGAGGCACATTATGCTGGCATTTTCGGAGCAAGGACGATCTGCTTAACGCGATTGTGCAACAGCATGAATGCTATCATGCATTGCGACATGCACTTGAGGAGCTTGAGCAAGATTTGCACAATGATGTTTCAATCGACGATGAAACTTTCTTGCGTCGCATTGTAGGTGGCTTTTACGACTCGCTTACTGCGCAAAGCGATCTTGCACGCTTACCTATTCTTTTGCTTCATACGCATCCTGAAGTAGCACACATTCTCGCCGACAAGATTGTCAGAGGACGTAAGCCGATCACAGAGTATGTGAAGAGGCGGCAAGAAGCAGGAGCTTTTAGCAAGGGAATTGATGCAGCATTCTTTGTGCAAGTTATTGCTATGTCTTTCTATATGCGTGCCGCCGGACGTGGACTTAATGATCTTTTACCATTTGCCCATCTTTCACGAGATGAGGCAATTCAGCAACTTGTCTCGCTCTTGCTTTATGGAATTGTGCCTCGCAACACTACAACGTCCAGTGCGCAACTACACGAAGTAGAGATAACGTCGTGCAACTAGAACAACATTTTATCTGAGTTCTTATCTTTAAAAAAGGAGTCTCTCATGCAGGGCAACGCACAGACTGTACGGCGCGAGGGAAGATTGGCATACAAATGGGTGGTGGCAAGCGTCGTAGTATTTGGGGTGTTCATGAGCATCCTGGATCAAACAATCGTAAACATTGCTATACCACGTCTACAAACCGCTTTTGGTGCTGACATACATAGTGTGCAGTGGGTGCTTACCGCTTATATCCTTACACAAGGAGTGGTAACGCCAACGGCTGGCTACTTTGCTGATACGCTGGGAACGAAACGCTTTTATATTATTTCGCTAGCGGCCTTTACTGTTGGCTCGGTTCTCTGTGGTCTTGCGTGGAGTTTGCCCGCACTCATCTTCTTCCGAATTCTACAGGGTGCAGGTGGTGCTGCATTGTTTCCGCTTTCAATTACTATGCTTTTCCGTGAGTTCCCACCACAAGAGCGCGGTATTGCCTCTGGTGTTTTCGGTGTTCCAGCACTACTCGCACCTGCTATTGGACCAACACTTGGCGGCTATCTTGTCACGTATGCTGGCTGGCAAGCTATCTTCTTTATTAACTTGCCCATTGGCATTCTCGCGATCATATTAGTGACCGTGTTTATCCGCGAAACACAGGTGCAGGTCAACCAACGCTTCGACTACCTGGGATTTTTCTTCGTAGCGCTTGGCCTCGCGGCAGTTCTTTATGGTCTCTCGGATGCAAGCACCAACGGTTGGGGGTCGGGACAAGTTATTGGGTCAATTACCATCGGCTTAATAGCACTCGTCATTTTCGTTTTTGTTGAGCTTGCGATAGTACGACGAGAAGGTCGTCCACTACTCGATCTGCGCTTGTTTACCAACCGGCCATTCACGCTTAGTATTATCGCGAGTCTGTTCGTAATCTTTAGCTTGTTTGGTGGCGTGTTTCTCTTTCCACTGTACCTGCAGAGTATTCGAGGGCAAAGCGCGTTTCAGGCCGGTGTCATTCTGCTACCTCAAGCATTAGCAGCGATGGTTGCAACCATCGTAGGTGGTCGGCTCGTTGACCGGATAGGCGTGAGAGGCGTCATGATTCCGGGTCTGCTTATTCTTGCCTATGCAACATGGCAACTTACCTTTCTTTCGCTCTATTCGTCCTTCGGTTGGATACAGCTTGTGCTCATTATTCGTGGCCTAGCGCTCGGCTTCTGCGTACAGCCGTTGACCGTTGCAGGACTCTCAGAGATAAGCCCGCGCCAACTAGCTCAGGCGTCGTCGCTCAACACAGTAGCACGTGCAGTAGCAAGCTCTCTGGGTATTGCAGTTCTTGCGACCCTTGTACAAACACAGACAAAGATTCATTTCGGGCATCTTTCAGAGCAGGTAACACCCGCATCACCGCTTGGTCAACTGATACCTCGCTTAACGGCGGCGTATATTGCAAGAGGGGCAGATATTGTTGCAGCAAGCGCAACAGCACTACAAACCATCGGTCGTTTAGTACAACGGCAAGGCTATATACTCGCCATTCAGGATGCTTTTAGATTTAGTCTAGTTGTGACGTTTCTTGCGATCATTGCAGTTCTGTTCGTAAGCAAGTCGCGGCGGCCAGCACCTCCAACACCGGGAACTGTGCAAGGGACACAAAGACCAGGACAACCCGAAGAGGAAGCCACACATCCTGCATTTGCCTTCACTGAATAACTAGTATTATATAGAGGAAATAGGAGTAATATATGAGTACACTTATTATTGGTGGCCTATTCGCACTTGCGCTACTCGCCATTGTTGGTCTTGTCTTCTTACTGAGAAGCGAACCACGCACACCAAAGGTTCCTGTTACACGAGTGGACAATGAACCGTTGAAAATGAGCGAAACCGCGCAAATTGCAAGCGGAGGTGCACCAACACAACCAGGGCTGCCAGCACCAAAAGAGGATGTCACTCCATCGGTGCAGACGGGTCCGTTGCAGCAAAATGGACAACGCTTTCCAGTAGTAAATGGGCAATTTCACAAGTTGTCTACTGAACTACGTGCATTGCATATACAGGCACAAGAGATAGAGCAGCGTTTGAGCATTCTTAGCGAGATGATCGAGCGTATCGAGCATGACCAGACGCAGTATGCTAGCCTCGACGAGCAAGGCAGTCACTCAACCGAGCGAGTGTCTGCGAACTAGTGATTTGGTGTATTAGACTGTCAATCATTATGTGCCAGGAGCCAGGGTGCCCGCAAGGGGAAACGCCCTGGTTGCGGTTTCTCTCTCTATGTCATCGAAGTGATGCCTTGTAGCTAACCATCTTATTCGTTAGTTTCAGGCGCAGTGTTCTCAACCATTCGGGATATGTTGGATTATCAGGAATATCAACGGAGCGCATAAGTTTTGTGTAGGTGAGGAGATTTGCAAATCTGATAGCAATCTTATTGACAATATCAATCTCGGCCTCAATTGCTTCTCTCGTACGTTCTAAGCTTGAGGCAAAGCGCAGGAAATAAGGTCTTCCCCCTTTAAGAAATATATATACGAAGTTGGCACTAGAACGAAAGAATTGTATTGAAGCTATATCATGTTCCCAATGCTGAAGGATTTGTGTTGCAGCTGGATTTTCCCAATTTGGGTTCGTTAAACGGTCAATGGCGTACATTGTGCTTAGCTTCATCATAGAGACTATTTTCCTTCTTAACGATCAACAAACGAACGTGTAAGCATGATGATTGCGACGAACGCTTGATAGAGTTCAAGCGCGTTCTCACTTGTCATTTTTATCGTTCGCGCCGAAACTCGCTCAACGCCACGTATCCACAGGGCCGCCTCCGCCATATCAGCTACGAGAAATGTAACTTCAACTGTGATAGGATTGGCAAATCGCGGCGGTTTCATGGCGGAGATATTGCGAACAGCACGAGATGTTCCCTCGCGCAACAACTCATAAGCGACGCTAGGGTGCATGTGTGCTGCGGCGAAACGTCCTCTTGATTCCTTGACAATCACCTTTTCGGCGTCAGGGGCCACAAATTGGGCTTCTTGTGCAGTCACAGCATCGCCACTGACAAGAATAATTGGCACGTTGTAATGAGCAGCAACAAGGGCGTTCAAACCGGACTCGCCGACAATCTCGCCATTGATACGAACCTCCCAGACAGCACTTGGACTATACGTGTGCGAGAGAACAGCACGTTCGGCACCAATGGAGCCGTGATAGCTCACGAAGCATATGCCGTCGAAGCTGGCGTCTAAGCCTTCCATCATGTACAGGAATTTGTGCTTGCCCGTAATCAGTGTCGCCTGTCCAGCAAGGTCTTGGGGATGCAGGTTACGCATGTAGTGGTGCGAATCATTCACAACAAACTCGGTTGCACCACCTGCTATCGCACCCTCTATGACAGCATTCACCTCGTTCGTCAACAAGCGTCGCCCCTGCTCATATTCGGGATTGCCCTCGATGACTTGCTCCCACGCCACGATACCGCTTGTGCCTTCGAAGTCTGTAGAAACAAATAGTTTCATAGTATGTACATATCTTTCTAGTTATTCAGATCCGCATGTCCAGGTCCTCCTGCGGCATGACAAACCTCTATACTAGCTTGGCGACCTGTACGCTCTGGATAGTGTTGCTCAACGGCTTGCCGCAATGCATCTAGTGCTGAGTTGTGGACGAGATTGATAGTGCAGCCGCCGAAGCCACCACCCATCATACGCCCTCCCAGAACTCCTGGTACGCTATGTGCGATATCTACAAGGGCATCAAGTTCTTTGGAGCTTACTTCGTACTCGTCTCGTAAACCGGCATGACCTTGCCAGAGAATAGGGCCGATTGCTTCGATATTTCCCGTCTCTAGCAATTCCGCAACTTGTAACACACGCGCGTTCTCAGCAATGACGTAGCCAGCACGCATTCTTAAGACTTCGGGTAGGTCCTGCTTATAGGTATCAAACTGCTTCTGAGAGATATCGCGCAATGAGGTAATCTGTTGCCCTTGTCCCTCTGACTCATGTGCAATAATCAATTTCCGCAGCAAAGCCACAGCCTCTTCACATTGGCGACGGCGTTCGTTATAGCCAGAGTTGGCGAGTTCGCGACGTACACCCGTGTCGATGACGACGAGTGAGATATCGGTTTCGTCGAAAGGCAGATAACGATATTCCAGAGAACGGCAATCAATCAACACGGCTTTTTTGGGTTGGCCCAGACAGGAGGCGGCCTGATCGAGAATGCCACTGCGTAGACCAGAGGCAATATGCTCGGCCCGTTGACAGAGTGCCGCGACATTCATCGGTGTCAGAGTCGCGCCCTGTTCGCCTATGGTGACACGTCCCTCTGATAGCCATACAAAATATTGTACGGTCGCAACCTCTAATGCCGCCGACGAACTCATGCCACCCCCAAGCGGTACATCGCCACTAATATTATATTAAAAGCGTACCAATTTTTGTGAAGGTTTAGCGAGTTCGGCAGCGA
>CAXTUE010000039.1:0-14832 GCA_964247355.1 uncultured Ktedonobacteraceae bacterium
ATAGTAGTGACAGCGGCTCAGCCCCTGTCATGCCTCTTCAATTCAGATTTATCGTTTCCAGGACACGGCCTCGATAGCGGACATGGTACCCTTGAACTCCATGGCTAGCTTGAGCGCGGCATCGTGTGCCGCATTTTCGGTTGTATCGTCCAGTGGTGCTAGCTCGATTTTCCCGTAGCGTCGCTCTAAACTGCGCTGAATGAGCAGGTCAGTAAACCATGGATTTTTCGGTAGCACTGGCCCATGTAGGTAGGTGCCAAAGACATTTTTGTAGAGCGCACCCTCGCCACCATCTTTACCATTGTTGCCCCAGCCTGCAAGTACTTTACCAAGTGGTCCTGCCTTTGGGCCGAGATAAGTACGTCCGCTATGATTCTCATAGCCAACGAGAACCTTTGTCCCTGTTTCTTCAAACGCACATTCCAGAGCCATGTGCGTCATAAAGCGCGTACCCCCACCGTCTGTGTGAAGATCGAGCAATCCAACGCCCTTTAATTCCGGTCCATCAAACGGTTTATAGTAGTGACCAAGTAGTTGAAAGCCCGCGCACACACTCAAGAATGTCACATTTGCCTCTGCAGCTTCACGCAACGATGGTCCCTTTGCCTGGATATCCTGCGAGGCAATCTCCATCTCACGGTCTGCGGCACCATGGACAAGAATTAAGTCGTATTTCGTGAAATCGGGCGTTTGTCGAACAAAAATTTGCTCAACCTCGGTCGCAATACCGCGCCACTTACAGCGCTTCTCTATCGAATACAGGTTGCCACGGTCCGCCGCCACGCTCATCAGTGTTGGATAGAGGTGCCCAATTTTCAGCACCATACCAGTATCTTTTATATCTTTACTCATCACTCTTCTCTATTCTTCCCAGAAATGCTTGACCCAGCCACGCTTCTGCATGACGCGTCGTAACTCGTGCGTTGGAGTGTAGCCACACATAATGTAGAGCGTTCCACCAGCAGGAACATTTTTGAGCGCGGCATCAAGTGCGGCCTCGCGATCATGCACAAGCGTCATCTTGTCGGTTCGCACCACTTCAGACGCATCGCAACCTCTTCCGCTTTGTTGCCGCTACATACGACATCAGCGACCGTATCGGCAATCTCCTCGATCTCTACATCCCACAGCCACGCGAAATCTTCACCGTCGACAACCGTGTTGCTTGCCGCGAGTAGCAGATGCTTCTCGCCTAGATGTTGTGCAATCAAGCGGAGCATCAGGTTAAATGATGTCGGGTTTTTCACAAAGGAGAGGTAGATTGTTTTATCGCCTGCCTGAATTTTCTCAAGGCGTCCAAAGGCCGTTTTGATACCGCTCAAACCCGCCTGTATCTTCTCTTTTGAAAAACCTGCTGCAAGTGCCGCACCTACAGCAACGGCAGCGTTGTAGACATTGTGCAAACCGGGCAAGGGAATATCAAGCTCTAACTCGCCCTGTGGAGTGCGCATCTGAATATGAGTAGGGCCTTCGCCATCGCTAGCAAGCTTGACCGATGTCACGGCAATATCGAGCTTAGGTAGTGTATAGCCACAATTGGGGCATCTGTAGATGCCGAGATGCGACATGTATGCAACCTTGTAATCCAGGTCTTCGTTACACTGAATGCAGCGAATAATGTCTGCTGATTGCTCCGGTACTGGCGTACCAACTTCCATCGTTTCCAGACCAAAGAAGAGACGCTTCGCCTTTGCGTTCTGCCCAAAGCTGGCAACCTGTGGATCATTGCCGTTGAGAAGAATAGTAGAGGTCTCAGGCAAATTTTCTAGCATCGTATTCAACGCGCGTGCCACGGCATACAATTCGCCATAGCGGTCAAGCTGGTCGCGAAAGATATTCGTGATCACAACCACGTCGGGCTGAATTTCGGGAACTGCAAGCGGAATTGTAGCCTCGTCAATCTCGAAGAGCAGCACATCGCTATCGAGTCGCCCAAACACATCCGCGAAGTTGACGGCGACAGAAGTGATACCTTGTATCAGATTCGAGCCAGTGCGATTTTGCGAAACGCGTCTGCCATTCGCGTCGGCAATCGCGGCAGTCATACGCGCGGTTGTCGTCTTGCCATTGCTGCCTGTAATGACGATCTTTTTTGCCTTACTCGCACCTACCACCGATTTAAGTACATTGGGGTCGATCCGTCGTGCAATCATACCTGGAAGACTTGTGCCACCGCCAATACGGAAGAAGCGACCAGAAGCACCAGCCAATTTGCCTGCTGATATCGCAAGGGCGAGTCGTGCTCGGCTTAGGCCAGAGGAAGACGTTTTAGTAGGGATTGTTGTCGGAGAAACAGATGGCTGTTCTATTTTTGCGTTTTCGGTTGCCATAGAGACCTCAAAGAATTTTATAGAAAGTAGTATTCGTAATAAAGAGAACGAAAGCAGTATAACAAACATGTAACAGATGAGCAAGAGTGCTGGTTACATTAGAGAAATATGGCATTATTGAAAACAGGTATGCCTGTTTTCAATAATGCCATATTTCTCCAATGCTATGCTGTTCTACACTGCTTTGAGGGGGTGTCACACACAATGGTGCCATGCTCAAACCTCTGGCTCACAGTAGAGCCGCTTCCGGCTGTGAGCAAAGCAGTGGGGTAGCCGAATCTTTTGAGGCCGCCATTGGCATCGAAGTAGCTAACAATAGGCTGAGAGACGCTGTATCCTGTGTAGATGTAGTAGCGACCAGAGGCGGTCGGTACAGTAGTTTCTTTCTTATCGTCCGCGAAGTAGTTCCACAGATTGTCATAGGGAATGGGGTTGTGCAAATCGACATCATGCGGCGATACCCAGCTAAACGTGTTGAAGCCCCAATTCATTAGATTGCGCATGTCGGTCCACCAATTGTTGGTATGCATTGCAACGCCAATCAAGTGATGACCGTTACGTGTGCATGAAACAACCTGTACAAAGTTGCTGCCGCCATCCCATCCCGGCTTACCACCATCAACGCCGGGGTACCACCAGAGGAACTGATTGCCGTTGAACATATGATGTGCTGCGTGATTTCCATCTTGCGCGATATCGAAGGTGCGTGTACCATCAATCTCGCGTAGTTTCGGTAAGCTGAATGCATAGCGACCCATTACCGCAAGGTCGTGCGCACTCGAAAAATGGCTCGTCGCGAGCAGTCCGTGCGGATTTGTGTAGTGTGTATCGAGCAGGTTCAAACTGCGCGCTTTCTCATTCATCATTTTTACGAAGTTCGGTAGATTGCCTCCAATGGTATCGCCAATCGCAATCGCGGCATCATTGCCAGAAACGAGCATGAGGCCGTATGTCAGTTCGCGCAACGTATAGGTTTCGCCCTTTTTAATGTTCATGAGGGAGCTATCGGCTGAAAGTGTCCCAAGATCACGCGCAATAGTATCATTGATGGTCACTTTCTGGTCGAGGTTGCCGCGTTCAATAGCTAGCGTTGCCGTCATGAGTTTTGTCGTGCTCATCATCGGCAGGTGCATAAATGGATTGTATGCGTATAGCGTTGCCCCCGTATCTGCATCAAGTAAGTATGCTGAGGTCGCGAACACTGGCGGTGCTGGATGATCGGTTTCTGGTGGAGTAATCACAAGTTCGTGTGGGTCAGTTTGTTGCTGACCAACGCTTTGCGAGTTGCCACTGCCACTGTTAGTGCTTTGTCCTGTACCTGCAATCATGCCATTCGATGTACTATGCAGACTATTGATTGTGATATTGACAAGAATAGGTACAAAAATCAGCGCGATAAGAACACTCACCGCAATTGTGACAAGTGTACGGTTGTGACTAAAATCCTGTAGCGTCGCTAAAAGTGAGCGTGTCGAGGGATGTTTCTCTCGTCTTCCATAGCGCGCGTATTGCTCTTGGAGACGGCGTGGTATTGTTTCCTGTCGAGGACGTACACTGTTGGCAGGTCGAACTGGTCGTTGCCCTCGTTGTGCTTTCGTCCCAGCAGAGCGTGACTCTGGAAGTGGCTCATAGGCGTATGGACGACGACGCTGCGCTGGTAATGGAATTTTACCAGTTGTTTCACGTCGCGTTGAAGATCGGAAATCCTCTTCTTCGACAGGTTCTTCTTCGGCGAAAAGCTGCTCTACTTCCGGTAGCTTGTTTGTGATAACAGGTAGCTCTTGCTCCTCTTCGACAAAGCGCGATGCGCGACGTATTTTAGGCACGTTGGGATGTTCGTCGCTATAATATGTATCAGCAGATGCAGACATAACGCTCTGCTTGCGTCTCTGAACATATGTTTGTTGTGCTGGACGCTGAGGACGCTTTGGCAAATATGCATCGTCCTGTTCGTTATCGCCTATCGGCGTTCTGGGCATCGTGCCATCCTCTCAACCTTTGAGTATCAGCTTGTTGGTTATGTACCGCATAGTATAGCAGTACAGCTATTATACAGCAAAAAGACAAAAATATGTCTGCTAGCGTACTCAATATTCGTCGATGTCGTCAACATTTGCGATAACTTATACTCACAGTACCATAGAGAAACTAATGAAATTAGCAGACTACGCACACATCTGGTTCTATCAGATGTGTGCGTAGTCTGCTAAGTAGCTCGATCGTCTAGTTGCAGAGTTGCATTGCCTCTGTACTATATGCTTGCTCTGTCTGCGGCGCATGCGACATACTCTGAACCCCTGCTGTCAGGCACGTAATCACTGTATGCACAAAACCATGTGCCTCTCTAACAGTGATGGGTGACAGGCTTTGTCGTAGGCATCGCTGAATTCTGCGATTGTTGCAAAACGGTATGCTACATCCTTTTTCAGAGCACATAGAATAACCTGCTCGACCGCCTGTGGGATTGCGGGATTGAGCAAGGAAGGGGGCATTGGTTGCTCTTCTATCTGACGTACGCAGACTTGCTGTGAGTTAGACCCCTCAAAGGGTACTTGTCCTGTCAGCATTTGGTAGAACAGAGTGCCGAGGGCGTATATGTCACTGCTAACGCTTGCATGTCCATAGCAAAGCTCTGGCGACATGTAGATCGGCGTACCCATCACACGACCGTTTGCCTCTATCGCGCTTTCGTCTGTATATGAGGCAATTCCGAAATCCGCAATGTAGACCGAACCATGCTCGTCAAACAGGATGTTCGCTGGTTTGATATCGCGATGCAGAATGCCATAACTATGCATATAGTCTAGCGCACTGGCAAGCTGTGCGAATATCATGGTAGCTTCTTCGATTGAAAGCGGTCCTTGTTCCAAGCGGTCTTGTAGGGAACCACCTTGCATGTAGGGCATAACGAGAAAGGCGTGAGAACCGTGCCGACCGGCGGCGAGCAGTGGCAGAATATGTTCATGACGCAAACTTCTCATAAATCGTCGTTCGCGGCGAAACTGGATAAGTTGTTCACTCTCCTCGAATGTATGCGGCTGTATCTCCATAACCTTGATGACGACCGTTGTGTATGTGTATTCATCATAGGCCAGATACACACTTGACATGCCGCCTTGTTGTAAAAGCCGACGAAGGATATAGCTTCCAAAGCGTGTGCCACGTGTAAGTGTTGCTGTTCGTTCAAGTTCAATCATTGCGTTCATAAAATAATGCCCCGTTTCTTTACCCTTGCATACTGCTCAATTAATTGTTTCGTTAGACGCTATCCTCTCAAATAAGTCACACGTAAGCGATGAGCAAGTATCCAAAGGGTGTATGAACATTTCATATATCCCCTATGTGACTATTCTTTTTGTACCCCGTCTAATAAGAAAAGCATGACTAGTAGGGACCGATTTATCACGTACTCCTCAAAGATCAGCAGCCAGAAGGACTCGATAGATTGGTCCCTACAGGTAAAAAATTTCGTAAAGTGTTTACGCGCTTTAGACGAAGTAGTGAGGCTAGACATAAAAAGGCAACACCTGTATACTGGTTGCGATCAACATAGAAGCGGAGATTGCAGACATGTGTAGCGTTGCCATTTTGACAGATGAGGAGCTAGTAGCTCGTTGTAAGCTAGAACTTCCCAGGAACACGCGTAGTTATGAACAACTGGTGCAACGCCACATGAATCGCGTGTACACTATTGTCTATCGGGTCGTGAACAACAAAGAGGAGGCCGAGGATATCACGCAGGAAGTGTTTGTGAAGGTGTTTAACGGCCTGAAGAAGTTTGACCAAAAGTCTACCTTCTCTACATGGCTCTATCGTATAGCCACGAATAGCGCGCTTGATGCTTTTGACCGAATAAAGAAGCACAGTAAAAACACCTCTACGGTCAGCAATCATGCGGCGGATGGAGAAGATGCGGTCGATGCGTTGACGTTGCAACCGTCTCCAACACCTGGGCCAGAGGAGAATGCTATGCGGTCGGAGTTACGCGAATGCATACATCGCGTTCTGAAAAGTCTTGAACTCGATCACCAGCGTGTTCTGCTGTTACGCGACTTTGAAGATTTGAGTTATGACGAGATTGCGGATGTGCTTCAGGCCAAGTTAAGCGCGGTAAAGATGCGCATTCATCGTGCGCGTTTGGCCTTTCAAGAGATTTTTAACCAGTTTTGTGGTGCGTCGTACCTACAAGTTTCGACCTCACAGAACACTTCAAGCAAGAGTCAAACGAGAAATGGGTAGAAACATTATGAACCAGGAAGAACTTACGCAGCTTTTGCCCGACCTCGTAGATGGCATAGTAACAGACGAGGTACGTGCGGAAGCTGAGGTGGCATTACAATTGTACCCGGAGATACAACGAGACCTTGAGATTGCACGTCAAATACGAGCGGTGCTTGCCACATTACAGGCCGACTACCCAGATTTGCGTGTCCCCTCAGGTTTCGAGGCAAAGTTACTTGCGCGTGTACGTCAGCGCAGTGCAGGACTTGATGTACTCGATCTTTCATGTACCACATTTACCGCATGGCTCGTCGAGTTTATCAATCTCATCAGTGGTCTGCTCGTACCTTTCCCCGCTCCAACGTCAGCACGTCCTGCAGGAGCATAACGTTGCGTATGGACAGATTATGCAGATTAAAAAATTACCACGTTATTTCGTTCCTTTGCATTATCCTGTGCTGTGAGCGTTACAAATGCCAACCAGGACGGGATACATCGGTTTCCTACATTCACATATTTGTTTTTGTTTAGTGAGGTCTCGTATGTTTTTTCAACCTGTTCTTGATGCGTTAATGAAAATATTTACCGACATCTTGAATTTTCTGCCGCATTTCGTTAATGGTCTGCTTGTGCTTATCGTTGGCTATCTTGTAAGTGCATTTGTACGCTGGATTGTACGTTTAGTGCTACGCGGTGTACGCTTAGAGCAAGTCACACAACGAGCAGGTATAACAGCAGCACTACAAGGTTTAGGGATACGCGCCCCTATTTCAGAGATTATTGCCCAGATTGTATTTTTCTTCCTTATTCTCAGTTTCGCCACCGCTGCTATGCAGTTGATGGACCTGCTCACTGTTGCAGCCCTATTACAAAACGTGCTTGCCTTTGTGCCCAGAGCGATCAGTGCTGCTTTGATTGTTATCTTCGGGTCTATGCTGGCGCGTTTCCTCGGAGGCACTATTAGCTCAATCGCGGATAGTGTCAATATTACGTATGCCAACGCGCTTGGCAAAATCATTGAGTATGCTATTGTCGCGTTTGTCATGGTGCTGGCTATTTCCACCCTTGGGGTCGATACGACCATTCTCACCACCAGCTTGACCATCATCATTGCCTCGACAGGTCTCGCGCTTGCCCTTACATTTGCCTTTGGTGCGCGTGACTCTGCTCATAATGTCATTGCTGGTTACTACGTACGTCAAGCATTTCAGCCCGGTCAACGCCTGACCTATGGTTCACACACCGGTATCGTTCGTAACACCTTTGGCACCTACACTGTTCTCGATGTCACCAACGAGGCGGGCGAACAAAGTACTCTCTCGCTTCCCAATTCTCTCTTATTAAAAGACGCAGTTGTGAGTAGCGAGAATACACCGCCACCTGCTGCGCCAAACAGTCAGCCAACCGTCAATACGTTGTAAAATGGTAGTGACCGATTTATTTTGTAGGCGAGGAGAACGGTTTTCAGCAGGGAGGCACTATTCATGACGTATGTAAGAACAGCAGTGGTTCAACTAAATTCGCGTGGCAACGTAGACGAAAATCTGTCCATTGTAGAGCAGTCGCTGGACCGTGCCGCCTCTCTTGGCGCGCAGTTTGTCGCCCTTCCTGAATACTGGACCTATCTTGGTCCTTATCCAGGCTTTGAAGATGCTGCGCAGACGCTTTCAGGTCCCGCTATTCAGCTTTTACAAGCAAAGGCGCGTCAGCACAAGATGATCGTGCATGGGGGCAGTATTGTCGAGAGGCATCCAACGCTTGCTGGAAAGTTTCACAATACTTCTGTGCTCATTAATCGCGATGGTGATGTTGTTGTGAAGTATCACAAAATACATCTGTTTGACGTGGACCTTGCGAATGGGGAAAAGCATTATGAGTCAGAGCGTATCGTTGCTGGGGACAAGGTTGTAACTGCCGAGATTGATGGAATTAGATTTGGTCTCACTATCTGTTATGATTTACGTTTTCCTGAGCTGTATCGTGCGCTTGCCCTGCAAGGTGCTCAAATTTTGCTTGTTCCTGCGGGCTTCACATTGCATACAGGCAGAGACCATTGGGAGGTACTACTTCGCGCGCGGGCTATTGAGAATGCATGCTATGTTGTCGCACCGGGGCAAATTGGACGTTATCAAGCTGATAGAAATTGTTTTGGTCGTTCGATGGTGATTGACCCATGGGGACTTGTGCTAGCTCAAGCGCAAGATATGCCAACCGTCTTTGTTGCCGAGGTAGACCTGTCGCAGATAGAGCGTGTGCGTACACAAATTCCCTCGTTACAGCATCTCAGACCAGACGTATATGTGTCATCAATATAATAACATATTTGCCATGTTCCCGCTAGTGGGAACATGGCAAATATGTTATCTAGTTTTTTCCTCTATCCAGCCGTGGTTGCCATCGACTTGTAGCCCCTGCTCTTCTGCCTCGGCTTCCGAGAAGTATGGCAGCAAGTGACCAACGAGAGGTAGACGTGCTTTATAGCGGCGCAAGTTCTCCCAAGCGCAATTGTGCATCATGCGATGAGCGAGAAGTGGATTGCCGATCATCTCTTCCAACCGGTGCAAGACATGTTGGGCTACGTCTTTTTCTGCTTGTGTTTGATGTTGATTGCCAAGCAAGCGCGAAAGTCTGAACAATTCTTCAGCAGTTGCAAGACCGAGGTGTTCAGCCTGTAACATGAGACGTAAGCCATAGGAGCGTTGCGCGTCGAGCATTGCGACATTCATTTCGGTATCGTCACGCATACCCCGGTTATTGAGATTGCCGGAGCCAACTGTGGCCCAAACATCATCGACTATCGCGACTTTCGCGTGTACGTAGATGGGACGATAATGTGTCGTCTCGTCGTCTTGATACGATGTGGCGAGACAAAATGCCTCGAAACGTCCCTCTTCAACACTATCGGGTGACTTGATACGTAATTGTTCAATACCAGCATCGGTAAACACGCGTCCAACATTTGGATGATCGGGCAGAATTATAGTTGCTGTTGCTCTGCGTTCCAGTGCATTGCCAAGTTCGCGTAGATTTTGCTCCATTTCGGGACTATCCTGCGCGAGAAACGAAATTTCTATACCGATATAGGCGCGTAGCCATAGATATTGATTTTCGATATAGGCAAAGCGTTCGATATTGCCAAACGCATTGGCATAGAGTTGAGCAATACCCTCTACGACGAGTGGGTCAAACTTGTAGGTGTGCTCTGGAATTGTCCGTGCTACCTGCACAATCGAATGCGTCTCGACTGCTGGAGGAGCGACATGCTCGCTCACTAAACGACGCTTATCATAATGATGATGGTGCACGACATCGTTCCAACGCTGACGAAAATTATATTCCACGTCCGATGCGGCAGGCCCTTCAATTAATGCATGTGTATCGTGCCACGGATGTGGGGTTGTGCCATCCTCGTTGGCGCGTAGTGGCATGTTAAATGCGTGCGTTGGCGTATCCCAGCGATCAAAGTCACCACTACTCTCGATGAGTAAATCGACACCGCCAACGAAGGCATGTGTGCCATCGACGACAGAGATTTTTTGATGTAGTGACTCCGCAGGATGGTGCAGAATTCCAAACGAGCTATCGTCAAGAATGCAATCCACATGCTCGGCGGTCAGTTCTTCGTAGCTCTCTTCGGCACTGCATACAGCCATAATCGGCGCACCCTTCCAGATCAATGCCTTGACCTCAACGCCTTTTTTGATTGCATAGCCAAGCACAGAACGGACCGAGAGTTCATGCGTACACCAGAAGTCGATATCGGCGTCCTGTAGCCCGGCGGTTCGCAATGCTGAGAGCAGTGCTTCCTGTTCTGGACTACCATCCGGTCCCGCACGATGATCGGTTCCACGCACCATATACATGCTTGCCTTCATACCCCAGTTAGCCAGATAAATATATCTTTGTGCCTTGAGAAAGTGTATGCACATTTCTAGCATTGCCGTACGTCCATCCACTAGATAGCTCACACGTGAATCGGTCCGTACCGGCGTATCACCTGCCGCCCACCAGCTCTTTGCTCTCTGTTCATCCGAGACCTGACGCTCTTGCATCGCTCGCCTCCTGTGCTTCTCGCCATTGTGTATCGTAGAGACTACGTTTGTCACGCAAATACTATCATGCTACTACAGCTATGGCAAGCGGGAGAGAGAACGTTTATGCTTCCTTATCAGCTTCGGAATTCGCGAATAACGAAGGTTGTTGACGTTGCTCGATGCGCTTCTGCTCGTCGCGTTGTACCTGCTTAATACTTTTTGTAGGCGTTGGCAAGTCTTCGGGAAGTGTCGCTCCTGTCTCAATAATCGTTTTCCTCATAGCGTGAGAGAAGAATGTCCTCAACTTGTTGCTTAGCCCCTTTCCCACCAGTGATCGCCTTGTATGATCGTACAAAATGATCTGACGTAGCTTGTCCACTCTCTTTACAGGCTTTCATTGCTCGTTTAATCACAATGTTATTAAAGTTTCTCCACTCGGAGTAACCAAGAATTTTGTACAGTTCTCGTGCGCTCCAGTATTCGTTACCGTCTTCGTCTATGTGTCGTATCGAGTCAAATGGTGAGGTATGAGACGTGTCTGAGGGTAGTTGCTCCATGATTTGTACTCCTGTTTCTACAATCTGTTTTGGTACCTTCACTACTACAATATAGCATATATGCTAAATCGTTTTTAGTATAGCGTCTATGTTACTGTAGGTAAAGCAAGCATAGAAGTAGCAAGCATGGAGGAAGGGGTATGACGACTGGCAGTCATCATACCCCTTCCTCCATGCTTGCTACATACTATTACTCGCTCGGCGTACTCGCCGTTGCTGACACCATTGGGCCGATCCAGACAGTTTGGATGTTGACGAATTCGCGTATGCCGAAGAAGGATAGTTCGCGACCGTAGCCGCTACGCTTGACGCCGCCAAACGGCAGGCGTGGGTCGGATGCGGTCATGCCGTTGATGAACACGCCGCCAGACTCAAGCTGACGGGCAAGAGCGCGTCCACGCTCGATGTCGCGTGTCCACAGATTGCCGCCAAGCCCGAAGATAGAGTCGTTTGCCAGTTCGACGGCGTGTTCGGCATCGCGGGCACGGATGACGGCGGCGACTGGCCCAAACGTTTCTTCACGGAATAGCGACATCTCCTGCGTGACATTTGTGACAATGGTTGGCGCGAAAAAGTAGCCCTTGCCCTCTACGCGCTTGCCGCCTAGAGCAACTTTCGCTCCCATCTTGACCGATGCCTCTACCTGTTGCTCTAACGACTCGCGCAGGTCGCCACGCGCCATTGGGCCTACCTGCGTCTTGCGGTCAAGTGGGTCGCCAACCTGAAGCTTTGACGCGGCTTCAACGAATTTTTGTACAAACTCGTCGGCCACGGACTCCACGACGATAAAGCGTTTAGCGGCGATACAACTTTGTCCGGTGTTTTGAAAACGTGCTCGTACGGCTGTCTTGGCGGCTTCGTCAAGGTCGGCATCCTCAAGCACAATAAATGCATCCGAGCCACCGAGTTCAAGCACATTCTTTTTGAGTACATGTCCACTGGCGGCAGCTACCGCGATGCCAGCCTCTTCGCTCCCTGTGAGCGTTATGGCCGCGATATGGGGGTCCTCAATCAGAGGACGTGTTTCGGCACCAGGGACCAGGACGGTTCTAAATGCTCCATGTGGAAGACCGCATTCCTGAAAAATATGCTCGATCTCAAGAGCGGCGCGCGACACGTTGGAGGCATGTTTCAGGACGGCTGTATTGCCGGCCATCAGTGCGGGTGCGGCGAAGCGAAATACCTGCCAGTAGGGAAAATTCCATGGCATCAGGGCAAGTACGACGCCGAGCGGACGAAACGCGACATAGCTCTCGGTTGCATTGGCCTTGACTTGCTCATCGGCAAGAAACTTCTCGGCATTTTCGGCAAAGTACTCACAGTTGAATGCGCACTTCTCAACCTCGGCCTCGGCCTCGACGATAGGCTTGCCCATCTCTAAGGTCGCGATCTGTGCTAGCCGTTCCTTGTGGTCGCGTAGATATGCGGCTACGCGATGTAGGAATGCGCTTCGTTCGGAAAACGAGGTATTGCGCCAACTTAGAAACGCGGAACGCGCATCGTCGAGTGCTTGTTGTACCTGCGCTTTACTGAAAAGCTCAAAAGTCTCGATTACTTCCTCTGTTGCTGGATTGATTGATTGAATGCTCATGAGGGTATCCTTCCTGAATAGAGTTGTATATTGCCATTATTTCGTAAACGTACGTTGTTGATGCATCTGCCAAATCATTGAGGCGCGCGAACCCCACCCCGTCCCCGTGGGCGTGATGAATGGGCGCCCCTAACGCTTCGCGATAGACCTTAAAGGATTTGGCGGATGCATCAATTATCATACTAGTTCTCTCACCACTGGTAGAGCTTGATGGATAAGATCGGCAGCGAGTTCTAGCGAGAAAAGACTGGTATTGATGAGTAGATGATACAGACTCGGCTGGTGTCCATCTGTGCCGTAGTAGCGACGTAGATAGCTGTTATGCTCATAGTCACGTTGCTCGATAAGGCGTTCGGCCTGTATGTGGTTGAGATGAAATTGCTGCATCACATTCTTGATGCGATAGGGGAGTGGTGCGAAGATATAGGTATGAAGCGTTCGTGGAGCATTGTGTAGGAGAAATTGTGAGCCGCGTCCAACGATTACGGCATCGCCTTCTGTCGCGAGTTCCAGTACCACGCGCTGAGTGAGACGTAAGTGTGCTATTTCTTTTGCCTGTGTCGGAACTACTGGCTGACTAAAGAGCGACCCATAGTTGACTATAAACGGGTTACTACTACGGATGGCTTCAAGAATGTGTCCAGTCATACCAGCTGTCTGTTCATCTTGTCGTTCTGCGCGTTGCACATCAACGCCGAGCCGTCGCGCCACCTCTTCAATTATATTATAGTCAATATATTGTAAGTTGCTCGTTTCAGCGACGTGTTGTCCGATTTCCGCTCCACCACTGCCAAACTGCCGTGCAATTGTTACAACGACTCTACCCTCTGGCGGCGTACCAGATGGTAAAGGCTCACTATTCCAGGCCGTTTCGGGCAATATCTTGGTCGTGTGTTGCTCTGTCATACGCTGTTCTGCTTCTTGAAAAAGATAGGCCATATACAAATCCTTATTTATAAGATGGGAAGATGCTGAATTTTCTCTTTTTAAATTCTATCGTACAACTTTATGGAAGAGAGGCGCAAGCTATGTTCTTCCAATAATTTGACCAGCATTTGCGTCAATCGTAAAAACTGTATTGGCAACGTGCCAGACTAATAGTCCGTTTTGAGTATGTACTGTGTTCGTGATGTATTGGGTACCGGCAGGTTGTGTTGGCCCGAAGATGCGCCAATCAATTGTTCCAGTGAGCTTGTTAACCGCGAAAAGCTGGGGTACTCTTACGTTTTCAACACCGGCTTGTGCTGATGAGGCAACAGGATGTTCGCCTACAACGTAAATATATGTCGCATCTCCTCCTATAACCTCACTATGTTGCTGCTCTTCTGGATATGACACGACCTGTTGCCAGAGTATGTGGCCTGTAGTCCGATCAAGGAGATAGAGGGCAAACATCGAGTCGAGCGGACGTGGATAAGCCGGGTCGTCTCCAGCAACAATGTATGTATGAGTGGTATTTCCTGTCAGAGCTACCAATAATGTGCCGGTTTGCGTTTGTGCTCTGGGTACAGAAAATGCTCCTTCAGTGCTAAAAAGTGTCCATTGTCTTGTGCCATCCTGCTTAAAGGCTTCAAGTTGATGCGTCATATCGCCTGTATTCGTTACCGCAACACTTCCCTGTGCATCGCTTGCAAGCATTTGGCGCGCTGGTTGATGGGAACGTGTATAGGTGAAGACACTTATTCCTATACACAGGCATACTAGCGCGAGTATGAACGCAACATGCTTCCGTGTGGTACGAATTGCGAGTGGGGATGTGTATAGGGACCGATTTATCCAGTCCTTCTTGCCTATCAAACGCCAACGAGGACGTGATAAATCGGTCCCTACCCCATAATTAAAGATGAACAAAAGCAATCCTATGAGACTGGCAAGCGAGAAAAGTAGAATAACAACACGGTAGGAAGAGGGTGTCCAGAATATTTTCGAGCTATCTGTCGTTGTGCTGAAAATGGCGAGTGTGTGTGGTGTGAGTTGGAACAATGCAGGAGATGATGTGCTTGTATTCGTGATAGCTGTATTCCAGCGTTGCGTTCCGGTGCTTGCATTGTATGCTGTAACGGCGTTTTGTTCCTGGCTGATGGCATGTTGTACTACGA
>CAXTUE010000040.1:0-14657 GCA_964247355.1 uncultured Ktedonobacteraceae bacterium
CTTTCTGAATTATGAGGGAGAGATTGCGGTTGTCATAGGACAACGCTGTAGCGGCGTCTCTGTCGATGATGCGTTAAAGTATGTGCGTGGGTACACGGTTGCCAACGATTGGGGACTTCACGATTTTCGCTATGCGGATCGCGGTTCCATGCTCCGAGTCAAAGGACAGGACGGCTTTTGTCCACTCGGTCCCGTGCTCGTTGATGCGGACGACGTAGACCCGAATCATCTTCTCATTCGCACATACGTGAATGGGAAACTTGTGCAGGAGGGTGAAACAGGAAGCGATCTCCTCTTTTCCTTTGCCTATCAAATAGCCGACCTCTCTCGCCTGATTACGCTGGAGCCAGGGGATGTGCTGCTGACGGGAACACCCGCGAATTCTCGACCAGTCGAAATCGGTGATGTCGTCGCCGTCGAAGTATCAGGCATTGGGCGACTGGAAAATACTGTTGTAGAACTTGACCGCGACCTGGAAGATGTAGGGACGCAACCCAGAGTTACGGGAAATACGTTGCATGTTGCCCTCGCCATTCCAGAAGATGAGGCCGAGCGCATGGTACAAAACACTTAATGTCTCTTACAGTGAAGAAGGAGGAAATAATGTACTCTGAAACATTGGCAGCGATTCATCACGCTGCCTTGTCAGTAGCGGATCTGGATGAAGCACAACGTCGCTGGTCGCATATTCTCGGTCTCACTGGGGAGATTGAACAGGGACACGCCCTCCTACGCTGCACTCACGAAGACTACGCACTCGTTTTGGAACAGTCAGCACAAAAGCCTGGTCTAAAGTATGTAGCCTATGAGCTAGCTCCCGATGTTTCTCTAGCTACAATGCACTCCCGTTTAAGCAATCATGGCGTCGAGTCAGAAGAGATTGAGGTACCACGTCGCGGAACAGCCCTAAGTTTCCATGACATTGATGGCAATATGGTGGTAGCTTTAGCATATAAACCACCAGCCTCGCCTCTTCCATCAGAAGTTTTGTATTCAAACACACTTCCTGGTTTCCACCCGCGCAAGTTTGGACATGTCAACTATCTCACAGGAAACAATACACGTATTGTTCAATGGTATGTAGACGTACTCGGCTTCAAGTTAACTGATGCGCTTGGTACTGAAGGTAGCTGGCTCCATGTAAACGCGGACCACCATGTGTTGGCCTTTGTGGAGAAAGGCTATACCCATATTCATCATCTCGCCTTTGAACTCGTTGATTGGGGCGAAATCCGCGTTGCCCTCGATCACCTCGCGCAGAATCGCCGACCTATTGTCTGGGGCCCAGGGCGTCATGGCCTCGCGCGTAACTTCTTTAGCTATTTCCGTATGCCGGAGGAAGAACTATTTGTGGAGCTGTTCGCCGACCTGGAACGCTTACCCGTCAATCATCAACCTCGCACCTTCCCCGATGACGCTCACTCATCAAACACATGGGGCATCTTACCACCCCGCTCCTACTTCCGCTTCGACGAGGAGGCGATTCATAAAGAACTCGTGCAAGCTGAGGCACTTGGCGAGCATGCTGTGAGTTGAAATAGATAATACAGTTAGAGAGAGACAAGAAAGAGTAGTGGGAGAGCATATATGAGTTCTCCACTACTTTTTCGTTCTCCATCTATAGCAACTTCATGACCCTGCTCATGTAGCAGACGCACAACTCTTGGACCCATAAAGCCAGTACCACCGATTACAAGAACACGCATACACCATATCTCTCCTGTTGTATAATTCCTTTTAGGTATATAAGTAACGATACACATATCTCAAAGTACATTCAATTGTAAAAATATGCTCTAAGCATAGCCTCTGATTCGTACTATGCTTAGAGCATAGGAGGGCATTATGGAAAAGGTTAATATCACCGATAAACTGAGCTTATTTCAAGAGTATTGGAGTCCAAAAATTGTAGGTGAACTGAATGATAGTCATGTGAAGCTTGTAAAGCTCAAGGGCGAATTTGTCTGGCATTATCATGAAAACGAGGATGAGTTATTTCTTGTGGTCAAGGGACGCCTACTTATTAAATTGCGAGACCGCGATATCTGGTTGAATGAGGGCGAGTTCTTGATTATTCCAAAGGGGGTCGAGCATCTTCCCGTTGCGGATGAAGAGGTACATGTACTGCTTCTGGAGCCAAAGACCACGTTAAATACGGGGAATGTGCAGAGCGAGCGGACCGTTGCAGACTTGAAACAGATTTAGATGGTGTAGGGGATAGAAAGAAATCGTTATGCTACAGTGCTTGAATCCACGCTGCCGGAGAACATATCCTGATGGAAGCACACAATGTACAAATTCCACCTGTCGCTGTTTCTTGCCAGAAGCGATTGTGGCGGGGCGGTATCGAGTCGAAACATTAATCGGCATCGGCGGCATGGGCGCGGTCTACCGTGCAAGTGATACTTTTGAGATGACTCAGGTTGCGCTCAAGGTGCTGTCTATGCCGTATCAACAGATGGACGAGGAGACGGCGATAGAGCGTTTTCGACGCGAGGCTCGCTATGCCCACCAGTTACATCACAAAAATATTGTGCCGGTCATAAACTTTGGCAGCGATGGAGATATACTCTATCTGGTCATGCCACTAATCACAGGTGGAACAATTAAAGCCTTGCTCAGAGGTGAGCATCCCTTACCAATCGCCCAAGCCCGACAATATTTGAATGATCTGGCGGATGCCCTCGACGCGATTCATGCTCACCCACTACAAATTGTGCATCGCGATATTAAGCCCTCGAATCTATTACTACACCAGGACGACGGTCGGCTCGTCGTCACAGATTTTGGGATTGCACGAGCGATGCAGCACGAGAAGCCTCTTACGCAACACGGTTGGTCGTTGGGGACGGAGCACTACATCGCGCCAGAACAAGAGCAAGGCAAAGCAGAGCCAGCAAGCGATATCTACGCGATGGGCGTTGTAGCCTATCAGTTTTTGACTGGCCTACTACCCTTCCAGGCAGTTGTACGAAGTCATGCCACTGAATTGCCCCCGCCAAGCACTTTAAACACATGGCTTCCGGCTTCCGTTGACGCCGTGGTCCTGTGTGCCATAGAAACAGACCCACTGAAACGCTTTTCGTCAGCACGGGCCTTTGCCGATGCGCTCAATGATGCGCTTGAGGTCGGTATAGCCACAGACATTACTATTCCTGCTGTCGAGCCATCCATTCCAGGCAATGCAAACGTGCTCATGCGTATGCTGACTGTTGAGAACCCATGTCCGAATTGCGGTCAAGAGAATCGCAGTAGTTCGCACTTCTGTCGCTTCTGCGGTCATAACTTAGAAGAAACGTCTCAGTTACAGATGGAGGCGTGTGAAGTAGGGTATTCTAGCGATACTGGACGCAATACAACCGAAAACGAAGATATGTTGCTCATCGCACAGGGATTAGGAATCAACCTTGCGCCGCCACCGCACTCCTTTGGCCTGTTCGCAGTCGCAGACGGTCTACGCGGTAAGCAAAACAATACTGGCAACGCAACTCCGGCGAAGCCTGTACACGTCAAAGGGCGCGAAGCTAGTCGTTTAGGCATAGAAACACTTGCCGATACTGTATTACCCTTGCTTACCACAACAGGCCGAATAACCTCACGAGCTACACCTCAATATAAGTACATTGCGGGAGGCAATACATCTTCAATGCAAACAACACGACCTTCTACCACAATTCTAGCACAGTGGTTGCAAGATGGCGTTCGACAGGCAAATCGGGTTATTTACCATTGCAATGCCGATTATGAGACCGCGATGGGAAGCACGATGACTGCTGCGCTTGTACATAACCATCGTTTATACGTAGCACACGTCGGCGATAGTCGAGCATATCACTTTAGCACCACTACGGGCTTACGTTGCCTCACTGCTGATCATACACTGGCTGGGAACCTGGTTGTCGCTGGACTACTGCAACCAGATGAAGTATACAAAAGCGCAAAACGCAATCAACACTACCGCTATCTTGGCAATGAGTATTCCATACAAGTCGATTTTTTCCAGCAGCAGGTCGAGCCGGATGACATTATTTTGCTCTGTACAGATGGTCTATGGAATAGAGTGCGTGACAAGCGGATAGAAACCATCATAGCGCAAAGTCAGAATACTCAAGCACTTGCACACGACTTGATCGAGATGGCAAGCAAAAGCGAGGGCAACGCAAGCGCGATTGTGCTACGTATTCTCTAAAGGAAGCATAACAGTAAATGTCGAGCCTTGTCCAGGTCTGCTTTCAACACTGACACTTCCATTGTGAGCGCGAACTACCCAGTTGACAATTGAGAGGCCGAGACCGGAGCCGCCAGCCGCGCGCGAACGTGCTGGGTCAGCACGATAAAAGCGTTCAAAGATATGCGCTTGATCTTTAGGTGCAATACCAATTCCCGTATCACGGACAATGAGTAGGGCATGGGTTTTCGTATTTTTCACGGAGAGCGTGACGGTGCCACCAGCATTTGTGTAGGTAAGAGCGTTATCAACGAGGCTCATGATAACCTGTATCAAGCGCGCGGCATCGCCAAGAATGGTCGCACCTTGAAGTTCTCCTACAACGAGCATGATATTCCGCTCGGAAGCCAGAGCTTCCATACTATCTACGACATCGGAGACCAGTAGATCGAGTTGTACCGCGTCAGAGTCGAACTGCACACGCCCCTCATCGGCACGTGCAAGCGCAAGAAGATCGTTGATAAGTTTACCGAGACGTTCGGACTCCGAGTTGATTTCTTTCAACACCTCTACATACTCTTCTGTTTCAACAGGTTGCGAGAGGGCGACATCAGTCATACTGCGAATGACTGAAACGGGTGTTCGCAACTCATGAGAGGCATCAGCGACAAAACGCCGCTGCTGAGTAAAGGCGTGTTCCAGGCGTTCAATCATCTGGTTAAAGATGAGGGCGAGTTCTCGTACCTCATCATGTGCATCCGGTACAGGAACACGCTGGTGCAGGTCTTTCGCGCCAATTTCATGCGCGATATTGGTAAGGCGGTGAATCGGTTTGAAAGCGCGACCAGCAAGCCAATAGCTACCGTATGCGCTAAAGAGAAGTGCTAGTGGAGTACACAGAAGCAATAAAAAAAGGATATCTTGCATTCTCTGGTTGACCATTGCCAATGGTTGACCAACCTGAACGACTCCGAAAATAGTTTTATTACTCACGAGCATTGTGCTGTAGAGACGCATCTGTTGCCCACTGGAGTTGGTAATAGTGCCAGACCACGGCTTGCCCAGCAGAGGTTCAGAGATACTCGCATGAGAGAGCGTAATGGTGCAGGATGAAGGATAGCAGAAAAGCGTCTTCCCACGCGTATCAAGAACACGAACAATGATGTTTTTGTTGCTATAAACTGTTGCACTCTCTCCCTTACTGGCTTGACCATCGTTCACATCTTGAGGGTCAATAAGAGCTGCTGTCGCGTTAAGCTCTGGCAATTCGCTCACGATGTTGCTTACGCTTACTGCTTGCTGGTGCACGGTAAGACCTTCTGCAACCTGTTGCGCCCGCATTTGCAAAACTGTATCGGAGCTAGAGATAAGCATCTTTTGCAGTGTAGTATACAGTGTCACGCTAAAGATAAGAATCAGAACGGCAGAGACAAGCGTGTACCACACAGTAAGTTGAACACGTATACCTGGACGTTGAAATACCCATTTCATGCGGGCACTGGTTCTTTCAACTGATAACCCGAACCACGAACTGTACAAATCACATCTGGCTCACTCGCATGACACAATTTGCGCCGTAAGTAGCGGATGTAGACATCAATGACATTAGAAAGATGCTCAGCATCGCCATCCCAAACATGTTCTGCAATCATGGAACGACTTAATACTTGATGCGGGTGACGCATAAAAAGTTCTAATAAAGCATACTCTTTATTGCAGAGCGTAAGTTCACGCTCCCCGCGTCGTACCTCATGCGGACTGGGATTTAGCGTGATATCCATAAATTGGAGGATAGAGGGCTTGACCTGAGTACCACGTCGTAAAAGCGCACGCACTCTCGCCTCTAGCTCACTAAAAGCAAAAGGCTTCACCAGATAGTCATCAGCTCCGAGGTCCAGACCTTTCACGCGATGCTCAATCTCGCCTAGCGCGGTTAACAGGAGAATGGGCATCGTACGTCCCTGACCGCGTACTTGTTGGCAGACTCCGAACCCATCAAGTGTTGGCAAAAGTATATCCAAAATGATAAGATCGTACGCTGTTGCTAGCGACATCAGCACGGCATCCTCGCCATCTTTTACAAGGTCAACAGCGTAATGGCTTCCCTCTAATCCCTTTTTCAAGCTAGGACCGAGACGGGGATCATCTTCAACGATAAGAATGCGCATCCTTATTCTCTTTCATACATGTTTACAAGCAAGGCTTCACAAGTGTTTATAAGAAAGACAGCAGTAGTGATGATAAAAATGTACGACTCCTGTACCATTTTACACCACTACGAATAGTATCGAGTGTAGTGTATTTTCATGAAATCAAAATGAAATGAGACAGATTTCCTAGTAATAAGCTCTATGCTTGGCGGGAAAATGGAAGAGCTATCTCTCCATCAAGCACATATTTCTTATTCAATAGAAAGTAGCCAGCAACGCAGAAGTTCCGCAATGCTCCACGCTTGAGCATAACATCCACCAGGAGTAAATGGAGCTTCCGGCTCTGCGGCCTCACTCAATGTACCTAAACAAGTATGCCACAACTGCTCTATTAAAGGGTGTAGAAGCGGTTGCAATGCGCCTTTATCAGGATGAATACGCAGGTAGACATCGACATACGCTCCAATGAGCCACGTCCAAACCGTTCCCTGGTGATATGCACCATCGCGCTCAACAGGAGCACCATTGAAGTGATTGCGATACGCTGGATCGTCTGGACTGAGCGAACGAAGACCAAACGGTGTGAGTAATGCACGAGTGACGTGCTGGAACATACTCGTTACCTGCTCTTCCGTCAACAGCTCGTGTGTTAAAGATGCAGCAAAAAGCTGATTTGGGCGTAATGCGGCATTGTTCTGTCCACTTACACCATCAACATCAATCACGTCATAAAGATAGCCAACCTCTTCGTTCCAAAAGCGTGACGCAAAATTTTGCCGAATTTGCATACGCAGTTGACTATATGCTGTTGCATCAACTGAGAGCCGAACAGCCCACTCTTCCATCGAGGTCAAAGCACAATACCAGAGCGCGTTTACTTCAACAGGCTTGCCACGTCTTGGTGTTATTACAACATCATTGACCTTCGCGTCCATCCAGGTCAATTGCACACCTGGAGCACCTGCATGTAACAAGCCATCGGCTGGATCAACACCGATGCCAAAAGCCGTTCCTTGAATATGCCAATCAATACTGCTTTGTAGTGCGGGAAAGAGTTCTTTGAGCAACGTCCAATCACTGGTTGTAGCCAGATACCTGTCCAGAGCATGGAAAAGCCAGAGCGTCGCATCGGCAGTATTATACTCCGGTGCCTCACCGTCATCAGGAAAACGGTTAGGAATCAGGCCATCGTGCGCGAAGGAAACAAAAGCTTTTAGCAGACCACGCGCCTCACTATATCTTCCTGTAGCAAGCAACAATCCAGGAAGAGCTATCATGCTATCGCGGCCCCAGTCAGTGAACCACGGATAGCCCGCGATAATCGTTTTGCGGTCAGGCGTGAATTTTAAGGGCTGGTTTGCAGCAAGATGAGCATAATCGGGACGCGCTACAATAAATTGATCTGCCGCGACGACCAGACGCGCACGTACAGGATCATGTTGTTGTAGGTCATCAATGAAGTTATTTGCCGTGGAGAGTAGTTGCCGAACCCGACGCTGGTGGCGCAACATTGCACGCATCACAGCATTTTCGTGCTGAACTGCGCTAAACTCTTCGGCAATTTTTGTCTCAGAGCTTACCACAAGCGTTGTGCGGCCACCAGGAGTTAAAGAAATATCGAACATACCCGGCTGATAGACATCTTCCTGGTCCGCGAGTCCGCGCTCGGCATCACGCCGGTGAGCCACGCGCCAATACCAGACACCAGTATGTGTAAATGACGCCTCTGGACCTGCAATGAGCTGGTAAGGTGTTGCACCCTCAAAAGCACGTATCTGACAGCGACTTCCTGAAGTATCAACAGCAAACTGCCAATCGCCCGCACCTTTTGTCGTCGCATGATAATCACGACAGAGACAGAAAGGAATCAATGTCAGTACAACGGGTGTATCCTCTTGCCCATTCTCAAGAATGCCATGTAGCATATATTGTACATAGGTCGTGTTTTGCCCGTACTCCATCCAGATACGCTTCTCTATCGTCAGGGTTTCTGTCAGGCGATATACAAAACAGACGATATCACCCTCAAGAGTTACAGACTCTAAATGGACGTTTCCGCGCGGATCGATGACACCACCCTGATATTCGTTGACTCCCAGCGCAAACGTGCGTCCGTCAGGAAGAACAATCTCTTCGTCGACCTTTGTCACCATCACAGTACGCTCCACAGGAGGATGCAGCGACGCGACTAAGAGTCCATGATAGCTGCGCGTTGTCGCGCCAGAAATAGAGCCGGATGCATAGCCACCAATGCCATTCGTCACAAGCCATTCATGGTCAAGGCTTGCGTTTACATCAGCGCAAATCTCCCGACCAACCTGAAGATGCCACGCATTGGTCGGACTTTGCTGCGATGTTTCAATATCATCTTGTACAATCATTTTCCTTTTTCCTTTGGTGCCGCACTGTTTATTTTTTGACGGCAGCTTTCATACGAGCCAGTGCTGTTTCGATACGCTCATCGGGGGCGGTCATCGAGATACGCAGATAGCCTTCGCCAGCAGCCCCAAAATTTGTACCAGGAGTGACAAAGACACCAGTTTCATCAAAAAGCCAGTTCGCGAAATCGCGTGAGGTAGTACCCTGTGGCACACCCGCCCAAATATAAAGACCAGCCTTTGGTGTCTGTGTACGCATATTCAGCGCGTTACACCCTTCGACCAGCAGGTCTCGGCGATGTTTGTAGATGAGATTACGCTGCTCTAGCCACGATGCCGGTAGCTGTAAAGCTTCAATAGCGGCATGCTGAATTGGACGAAAAATTCCGCTATCAATATTGCTTTTCAAACGTCCTACAGCATCCACGATGTCCGGGTTGCCAACGAGCATGCCCAGACGAAAGCCCGCCATGTTGTACGTTTTACTCAAAGAGTGCAGTTCGACAGCAACTTCGCTGGCACCTGGAACCTGTAGAATACTTATTGGCCGAAAATTCTCAAAATATACTTCGGCATATGCCATATCATGAATAACCACGACATTGTGACGATGTGCGAAATCTATCACACGCTCAAAAAAACTTAAATCGGCACACGCCGCCGTTGGATTGTTGGGATAGTTAAGCCACAGTACTCGCGCCTTCGCGACTACATCCTGCGGAATTGCATCGAGGTCAGGTAAATAATTATTGGCTTCAGTTAAGGGTAACAAATAGGGATACGCACCGACAGTGGTGCTGCCCGTGATATAGACGGGATAGTAGGGATCGGGAATGAGCGAGATATCGCCTGGATTGAGAACTGAAGATGCAACGTATGCCAATCCCTCTTTTGAGCCGAGTAGAGGTAAAATATCGCGTTCGGGCGTGAGATGCACACCAAAACGTTGCGCAAACCATGTAGCAATCGCTTCATGCAGAGCATACATACCCCTGTATTCAGGATAGCGATGATTTTCAGGGTCTTGCATTGCCGCACATAACCGGTCTACAACAACCTGTGGTGCTGGCAGATCGGGATCGCCCATTGAAAGGCTTATAACATCGACCCCGGCAGCCTTGCGTTCCGCTATCTTACGCTTCGCATCGGCAAAATGATATGGGGGTAAATTATTGATAAGATGAGATAATTGCATCGAAATAAGACGCTCCTTTGTATATGGCTGCTTTAAAGATTAGACGAACGAGACTATGCTTTGTTACAGGTTATTTATCTAGGGACATGAAAACTTTCAGGAATTATTCTTTATAATCCTACGCTTTACATAAACCCTGCAATGCCTACTCCATTGGTTCGGCTTCGTACCAGTTTTTACCAATCTTCATCTCGACCTTAATCGGCACATCAAGTTTTGCAACGCCCTCCATCTTCTCCTTAATTAGCACTTTGGCACGTTCGAGTTCTTCGACGGGTACCTCAAAGACAAGTTCGTCATGTACTTGCAGAATCATACGCGTCTTCATATGCTTCTCTCGCAGGTCAGCATGCAGGTTAATCATCGCTATCTTGATAAGGTCCGCATTGGTCCCCTGAATCGGCATATTTACCGCCTCACGCTCAAGAGCTTGTCGCTCAACATGGGAAAGAGCATGCATATCGGGAAAGAAGCGTTTCCGTCCGTAGAGCGTATTGACATAGCCCTGCTTGCGAGCCTGATTGAGTGTGCCGTCGACGTAGCCCTTGATATTCGGGAAAATCTCGTGATAGCGACGAATGAAGTTCGCAGCCTCGCTATTGTTCATACCCGTCACCTGAGACAACCCAAAAGCAGATTGTCCATATAAGACAGCATAGACAACGGTTTTAGCAAGACGACGCTGGTCCTTTGTAACCTGTTCGACCGGCACACTAAACAAGGTAGCCGCCGTAATAGTGTGAATGTCTTCGTCGTTGCTAAATGCTTCGACCAGACGTGGCTCATGCGTAATGTGCGCAAGTATCCGTAGTTCAAACTGCGAGTAGTCGGCGGTCAACAGCGTATAACTCGGATCAGCAATAAAGGCGCGCCGAATCTGTCGCCCAACCTCTGTACGCACCGGAATGTTTTGCAGATTTGGATTGCTCGAAGAAAGCCGTCCACTCGACGCAATCGTCTGGTTGAACGAGGTATAGACACGCCCCGTTACAGGGTCCATGAGCGATAAGAGACCATCGACATACGTAGACTTGAGCTTGTTCAGTTGGCGATACTCCAGCAATGAGTCGATCATCGGGTGCTTGCCCTGGAGACCCTCGATCACGTCGACACTCACTGAATAGCCTGTTTTGTTTTTCTTGCCTGATGGAAGTTTTAGCTCGTTGAACAGAATCTCACCCAATTGTTTCGGCGAGTTGATATTAAATGAATGCCCCACAGAGTCATAAATATTCTGCTCAAGCGTTCGCAACTGCTCATCCAGACGCACAGCCAGATCGCGTAAGAAATTCGCATCCAGCGCGATACCATAGCGCTCCATCTGCATTAAGACAGGGATAAGGGGAAGCTCGATGTTGTTGTACAGATCGTTCAGGGAATGACGGTGCAAGTCGGCGGCAATCGGCTTGACAAGTCGCAGCGTCATATCGGCGTCGGCACCTGCATAGTCCGCCGTTTTGCGAATGGGTGCTTGTGCGATACTGATCATCTTGCTACCCGTGCCAATGAGATCAGTGATGGGCGTCATGACGGGACCGATACGTTGAAAGACTTGCTCTTTTAGCCCAACACCCCGACGCCCCGGCTCCGCGAGATAGGCACCAACCATTGAGTCGAAGGCGAGGCCACGCACCTCGATAGTGTGGCGCGCGAACATCTCCATGTCGAACTTCGCGTTGTGCATATACTTCTGGATCGTCGCATCCTGTAATACAGGACGCAGTTTGTCCAGTACAGTATCAAGGGGCAACTGTGCTCCTGGCTCCTGCCCGTCAGGAGTACGCACATGGCCCACCGGAATATAATACGCCTCACCAGCCGCCATCGAGCAGGAGATGCCGACGAGTCCCGCTTGATGTGGATTCTCTGAGGTGGTTTCCGTATCCAGAGCAACGACACCAGCGTCTATAATACTTCTCACGAGAACACGTAAAGCATCCTCGCTATCAACGATGAGCGTACTGGTTTTCTGTACCGAGGTATCTTCTAAAAAAACAGGGACTGGTGGCGTAGCGGTAGGAGTAGGCAAGCGTAGTTTACGCACTACTTCGGTATGTTGTGTTTCAGGCACCTCGAACAGGCTAAGTTGGGCAAAATCATCATCTTCCGCCTCAATAGACTCCTGGGAAGTACCATTCGCTGACGCATTTGCAGATTGCAGCAAAGGTGTTGTGTCAGACGTTATGCCTTCTGGTGGTGCTGGCGGTAGAATAATTGGCACAACACCAAGCGGCGGAGCGTAGAGTAACTCTTCGTCTTGCACGAACGCTGATGAGTCACGAGGCTTTGTAGCTTTTGCACTCTCCCACACTTCGCCATCAAAGGCCGACAAAGCTTTTTCACTTGCGTCGCTTGCTCCTGTTGTTGGTGGAAGCACCTCGTCAACAGACGTTGGAGTACTAACGCCTATTTGCTTGAAGAGAGCTAGAACTTTTTCGACCAGCGAACGAAAGCCGAGTTCGCGGAAGACAGCAAGCGTGTGCTCAGTGTTGATATGATCGGGGCGGCATGCATTCAAGTCAAGTTGGACAGGTACGTCAAGCACGATTGTGGCAAGATGCTTACTCTGGCGAGCCTGCTCCGCCCATTCGGTAAGCAGCTTTTGTTCCTTTGGCTTGAGGGCATCTATGTGAGCCAGAATGCCTTCGAGATCGCCATACTCCTGAATCAGCCGACTTGCGGTCTTCTCACCAATACCGGGAACGCCCGGAATATTGTCTGATTTGTCACCAACCAGACCCTTGAAGTCAGGAAGCTTCTTGGGCGTAAAGCCATAACGCGCCTCAACCTCTGGCACAGTATACTCAGTTACCTCCGAGATGCCACGCTTCGCCACTTTGACCGTTACCATATCGTTGACGAGTTGCAGCGTATCCATGTCACCTGTGTAGATAATGGTATCTACACCCAGTTCCGTGGCTTGTACGGAAAGCGTCCCAAGCACATCATCAGCCTCGAAACCATCCTTCTCATAGATTGGAATACCAAACGCCTGGACCACCTCGCGAATACGCCCAAACTGGGGACGCATCGTATCGGGCATGGTTGGACGCTGCGCCTTATAGGGCGTGTATTCCAGGTGACGAAAGGTCGGCGAGGGACGATCAAAGGTCATAGCAATATAATCAGGTTTCTCCTCGGAGAGTGCTTTCATCAGCATTGATGTGAAACCGAACGTTGCGTTTACCGGCTCACCCGCGCTAGTTGAAAGGTCTTCGGGGACAGCGTGAAAGGCTCGATGCACCATTGCATGCCCATCAAAGAGCACTAATTTCTTAGGTTTCATGTTCGTATCTCATTCTTTTCAATTCTCGGTTTCTATTACGTCTGTTAGTATTCTCACGATTGAGACAAAATGCGGTAACTTCCATCGCTGCCACCTTGCCATTCGCACAACTGAGCAGTAGTAGGCTTATCGTTATCGAATGTCACCACAACAAAAAGAAATTGTGTGATATCGCGTAGTGGAACAGCATTCCAGTTCGGCTTACGTAGCCACGCAACCAGTTCTGGCGTCACCTCTTCTTGTGTCGGTAGAGCAAGATGTGTTGTCCAGCTTCCAGTATTGAAATACACTTGCCGCGCAGTAGCAGGTGAAGCAATTTGGTCAAAACGCTTCTGGTGTGTATGCCCTGCGATAGCATACTGCAAGGCAGGCTCAGTTTTGAGCACACCATGCATTCCCGATGCTACATCTTCACTCATTGTATAGGGAACAGGAGCAAAGAGAGCGGCAACGGCTTCTTCGGGAGTTGGCAGTAACAATGCCTCACGCGCTACTAGAAACGCGGTGATGTCGTCTTGAGAAATTGATGGAGTTTCGTTAGAAGATGTTGCAGGTACCCAATCTTGTTTTTGCGCAACCATATCTGTTTGAAATGCCGCGAAATCCTGAATAGCTTCCTCGAAGAGTCGCACAGGATTTCGTCTCTCATCCAGGGATAGGTTTGCCAGTGGCTCCCGTGGATACGAAAGTAATTGCATTGTATCTTGTACCACTTTTATAAGCAATTCAGCGTCTAATAGACAAAGAAGTGCTATTTGTCGCGTAGTATTGAGTGGTGGGTCAAAATGGTCAAAATACGCGTGTTGTGTACTAATAGCGTGAGCCGCGCTTTGAAAATAGCGTGAACCGGCTGAAAGTTTTAGCACTTCAGGAGCGCGATGTAGTGGTTGGCCATGCTCGTCCCAAATCCCCTGTATAGCATGATTCCAGAAATCGTAATTGTTGCCATGCTCTATATACACAGTTGGCGCAGGACGATAAAAGCGCGCTGGACAAAAATAAATACGACTCTCAGCCTCAGACGAGGCGTTTTCGGTAATCGCTGCTGTGATACGTTGACGCACCTCAGCAAAGCACAGATCAAGATCATGGTTTCCAGTAAGAAAGGTAATGCGTCTTCCAGGGGAGGCGATGAAGCGATGAAGAGCTGTGAGAAAGGGACGATGAGCGACTAGAATCCTGTCAATTTTTTGTAGCGCGGTTGCAACATCTGTAGTTTTATTAGAATTATATGGAGTTGTGACCAGGAAGTCGAAACAATCGCCATTAATGACGAGTTCTACCTGTTCAGCTTGACCCAGTGAGGAATCTGGTGATGATGCAGACGCAAGCAAACCTTCAAATGCTGTCTGCTGACGATTGCCAAAACAATCAAGGATTGAGATTCCGTCGGCGAGATGAAGATCGCTAACAATGAGATGTATGGTAGTCATGGACGCCCTTTCTACGCTGTGAAGAGGATTTGTGCATCTTTGGAAAA
>CAXTUE010000041.1:0-2650 GCA_964247355.1 uncultured Ktedonobacteraceae bacterium
CTAGAAATTATAAATGAACCGGGGTACCCGCAAGGGGAATGTCCCTACCATATACGACGATGCATATATGGTAGGGACATTCCCCTTGCGGGTACCCCGGTTCATTTATAATTTCTAATCAGCTTCAGCCAGTGCTGGCTCAAATTCGGTCGAGGCAGCAACAGTTTTCGCGTTTTTAGCAGAACGGCGCGCCAGCATTTCCGGTGTGACACGGTACACGTCTTTGACGAGACCAATGCGCTCAAGCGTCCAGATAATGTAGCCGGACATGTCGAACTGCCACCAGTGCAGACCGTGAAAAGCCGAGCGTGGGAAGGCATGATGATTGTTGTGCCAGCCCTCGCCAAAGCCGAGCAAGCCAACTAGCCACTCGTTGCGACTCTGGTCGGTCGTCTCGAACTCGCGTTTGCCAAAGGTATGGCACACCGAATTGACACTCCATGTTACATGATGTGCCAGGAAGATACGTACCAGTCCACCCCACAGTAAGCCGGTCCAGCCGCCAATCAGGAAGGGAATGAGCAGTGACAGGCCAACCCATAGGAAGAATGTCTTGCTTACAAACATCACAATCGGGTCTTTCAACAAATGCCGCCCATAAATTTCTGGTGACGCCATATTGTCTTTAAATAGCCAACCGACGTGTGCGTGAAAGAAGCCTTCCAGGGGACTATGTGGATCGCCCTCTTTATCAGCCTGTGCATGGTGCTTTGTATGCGTAGAGGCCCATTCGATGGCGGCACCTTCTAAGGACATAGAACCCATCACAAGAAACAGAAACTTGATTACGGGATGTGGCTGGAAACTACGGTGCGTCAACATACGATGATAACCAATCGTCACACCAAGCGCGGTAATCGTGTACATGACCAGGAGCAACACAACGTCCAACGGGTGAACAAGGCGTTGCCACAGAAGATTAATTGCGTATACCGTTGCGAGTAAGGGACCTACAACAACCACAAGGATAATTGCCTTGTAGAGAGTTTTCGAGTTCATCAGACCTCCGAGCTACTGACTCCATTCTATGATGGAGCATAAACATTTTTATGCAGTTCACTAGTAAGAGCATTATCATGCGTAAATTGTTTCACCAGTTTTATGAAAATACATCTTGTACTCGGCTTTCTCTATCCTTTTTGATGTGTGTTTCGTTATGAACATACAGAGATAGAACACGTTTGCAACAGAAGAGGAGAGGATTGTTGAATGCATGACTTTTCGCCGCCATACTAGCCAGATTTTAGGAACTATGGTATGCTCTACTTGCAAAGCTAGACCTTTTGTGGTGCTTTTACGTATATTCCTATGTCAATGTTTTGTGCGTTGCACATAGATATTTATAGAGCGGGAACAGTGGAAAACGAAGGACAGCAAGCACCCCTGCCACAGCAGGGACAAGCGTCAGACTACTATGGCTGGCAATACGATCAAGATAATCCTGCATTACCTTCTCAGCAACCGCCAGAAGTAGCACAGGGACCCCAGCAACCAATACGTGTACATGGCGTTCGCCAGTCCGCGCGCTATCAAGAGCCTATCGCGGATATGGGGACGACGCTTGGGTATAATCAGGGCAACGAATATCAATATTTCGACGCCCCCCAGCCCTCACAACCAATGGAGCAGCTACGTCAAGAACGTCTGCAACAGCTTCGTGAGGACCGTATGCGCCGCCAACAACGCCGCATGGGACCCGATATAACAGTTGCTATAACGCCGAAAAGAGGCAGTAATCCATCTCCATCAGTGCAAGCGTCCCCCGTCATGGCCCCTCCACTGATTGCCAATGTAGAGCAGGAAGCAAGCGAAAACCTACAACCGGCAGCCGCAGCCGCACAAGATACTGGCATGCTGCAGCGCGTCAATATTCGCCGCGCCTCACTTATCTTAACAGGCGCGTTTGTCGCAAGCCGCATTCTCGGTCTGTTACGTACCTCTATGTTTGCCTTCGTGTTTGGTGCAAGTCCAACCTCAGGTGCGTATTTACAAGCGTTCCTCATCCCTGACACAATCTTTAATATCGTTGCGGGAGGCGCGCTCAGCTCAGCCTTCATTCCCGTGTTCGCCAAATATATGGTAGGCGAGCATGACGAGAAAACTGCGTGGCGTATCGCAAGTTCCGCGCTGAACCTCGCTATCATCATCATGAGCATACTCGCATTGATTGCGATTATCTTTTCGCATCAAATCGTTGCGCTCTACAATCCTGGTCCTAAGGTAACAGACCCACATTATGCGGACCATCTTGCATATATTGATTTGATCACAACCCTGACGCGTATCATGCTCTTGCAGTCTATCGTGTTGGGTGGCGGCGTGATCGTTAACTCTGTCCTTAATGCGCGCCAAAACTTTTTGTTACCTGCTATTGGAACTGTACTCTATAACGTCGGATTGGTTGCCGGGCTGCTTCCCGGCATCTACTTTGCCTTTCATGGGCAGCGTAATGATGGGGTTGCTGTGCTGTTTGCAACCTGGGGCGTTGTAATTGGTGCTGTGTTGCAAGTCGCGGTCCAGATTCCAGGGCTGTTCAAAGTTGGTATGCACTATACTCCCTCGTTTGATTGGCGGCACCCCGGCGTGATACAAATTGGGCGTCAGATGATACCACGTATTATCAATGCTGGTATGCTCTCGCTCTCGACCT
>CAXTUE010000041.1:2660-9068 GCA_964247355.1 uncultured Ktedonobacteraceae bacterium
GTGGTAGTCGGTGTAGCCGGTGTAGGTGGTCTCATAACGCAGTATTATAATTCACTCCAACTCGTGCTCTTGCCCCTCGGCGTCTTTGGTATGGCAGTCTCAACGGCTGCATTTCCAACGCTCGCCGAGAATGTCGCCAAAGGACGCTTCGACCGTGTACGCAATACCATTCTGGAAACGTTGCGCAGCATTCTCTTTATGTCAATCCCCTCAAGCGTTGGCTTGATTGTGCTTGGGCTTCCAATTATACAGGTCTTGCTTGAGCACGGACGCTTTAGTCTCACCGACGCCCAATCAACGGTTGTCCCTCTTGCCTTCTTTGCCTTTGGTTTGGCTGGGCTTGCCGCAGTAGAAATTCTGACACGTTCGTTCTACGCTATGCGTGACAGTACGACGCCAGTTGTGGTCAGTGTTGGGCAGTTTATATTCAAGATCGCGTTAAGTCTTATCCTCATCAATGTTGCCATCAACGGCGCGAAGTGGGGCCTTGGTGCTTTAGCCTTCTCAACATCACTTGCTGGCTTGGTAGAGGCGGTTTTGTTGTTCTGGCTCCTTCATCAACGTGTTGGCGGCCTGCAAATACGTGAAACTGCGCTGTTCACTGGTCGGGTCATTCTCGCGTCACTTGCGATGGGGCTGGCTTTGTTGATTGTGCGCAACTTGCTTGACTTCGGCCTTAGCGTTATCGGACATATTCCCGCACTTGCTTTTGTCGACACACTCCGTACACAATCGCTTGGATTGTTGGGAACATTTATCGCGCTTATCAAGCTGATTGTAGAAATGTTTGTTGGCGTGGTTGTCTACATCCGCGTCGCTCGTCTCCTAGGTATCGAGGAGCTTGGCCCTATCAAACGTGTGCTTGATCGTCTCAAATTATCGTGGATTTAGTGAGTCTGGAGCGTTTCTATGCAACACCTGCGTCTCTCAATTGTTGGTTTCGGCGTTGTCGGGCAAGGTCTCGCGGAACTGCTGCATACAAAAAAAGAGTTGCTAGAGCAGCACTACGGCTTGAACGTGACGCTTGTCAGTGTTGCCAACGCTCACAACGGCTTTATCTACAAAGAGGATGGACTGAATATACCCTTGCTCTTAGAACTGACCGCTACACGAGACGCACTGACGAAGCACCCAGACGTTCAGCACTGGGAAAACGCCCTCGAAGGTCTGCAAGCAACTCAGGCGGATATGCTTGCCGAGGCTACAGCCACAAACCTGCGCGATGCAGAACCCGGCATGAGTCACATCCGAGCAGCATTAACAAAGGGCATGCATGTGATTACCGCGAACAAGGGACCGGGCGCACTTGCCGCGAAAGACCTGCATGTAGTAGCACATCAACACAATGTCCAGTTGCGTATGGAATCAACCGTTATGGCGGGAACGCCCGTTCTCAGCACACTGCGCTACGGTTTAGCAGGTACCCGAATACGTGCGGTTCGCGGCATTCTCAATGGAACCACAAACTATATTTTGACCGCGATGGCGACTGGTCGTGAGTATGAAGAGGTGCTAAAAGAAGCACAGGCAAAGGGCTATGCTGAGGCTGACCCCACAGCCGACGTAGAGGGCTTCGACGCCGTTGCGAAAGTGCTGATACTGGCATTCCTTGCTTTTGGTCATTCAATGCAGCAAGATCAAGTCGTACGGCAGGGCATTACCGGCATCACAAAAGAACATATGCGCCGCGCCGTCAACAATAACAATGCCCGTATAAAGCTTATCGCCTCACTACAAGCGGCACATGACCTTGGAAATACGCCACTCGAAGCGCGCGTCGAGCCAGTAGAATTGCCCCTGAGCGACCCTCTTGCCCGCGTTGACGGTTCAATGAACGCAATCACAATCGAAACCGATACGCTTCCATCCGTCACAATTATCGGCCCCGGTGCCGGTCGCCTGGAAACAGGACAAGGGCTATTATCCGATCTGATCGCGATTGCAGGTACTATGAAATCGTAGGGACCGCATTCATTCCGTCCGTTTTGGCCTCTCACATTGGTAGACGGACGTGATGAATGCGGTCCCTACCTCGACGTATCTACGTTATTTTAACGATCTGCATAATCGCCAATATCAACAAGAAAGCAACCCTGATATGACAATTCACCAGGAACCGATTTCACTCACAAAACGTGGCTTCGTCGGACGTGACATACCAGAAGAGCGTATTATTCAAAGTTGCATTCATTGTGGTATGTGTCTTCCCTATTGCCCTACATACGTAGAGACATATAACGAGGCATCCTCTCCGCGAGGACGTATTTCCCTTATCGGAGCCGTTGCTGATGGACGCCTGAGCGTGACCGACCCGGCCTTTGTTGAGCAAATGTATCAGTGTCTGGATTGTCGCGCCTGCGAAGATGTATGCCCTTCAGGTGTCGAATATGGCAAATTGGTAGAGACCGCACGTGCGCAAATAGAGCGCGCCGAGCCAGGAACACCCGCGAAGCGCGGTTTGCGCTGGCTTATCTTCCGTCAACTATTCGGCAATATGCTCATTTTTCGCCTGTTTAGTCGCCTACTCTATTTCTACCAGCACTTCGGTATTCAGTTGCTCGCACGACGCCTTGGTATACTGCGTGTACTACGTTTACAAGAGATGGAACAACTTCTGCCCAAATTCCCCGCGTATTTCTTTTTACCTGCTAACGGGAAGCATAAACCACCACTTACGACGACGGAAGAAACGCGGGTCGCGCTCTTCGCCGGTTGCATCATGAGCACCGCCTTCGCGGAGACAGACCGGGCAACAATACGTGTCTTGCAAGCTACTGGTTGTACCGTTGTTGTGCCGACCCAGCAAGGATGCTGTGGAGCATTAACCGTACATGCAGGTGATTTGGATGCCGCCAGAGACATGGCAAAGCAGAATATCGACGCCTTTGAGCAATGTGGAGCGACATATATCATCAATAACGCTGCTGGCTGTGGTGCCGCCCTGAAAGAATACGCTCATTTGCTTCATGAAGACCCTGCCTACGCTGAACGAGCGGCGCGTTTTAGCACGAGTGTGCGTGACATCTCAGAATTTCTCGCTACACGCCAATTTGTTGCACCGCTTCAACCTGTGCCTTTGAATGTAACCTATCAAGAGCCATGCCACCTCGTTCACGCGCAACGTATCGGCGCACAACCCCGCGAACTCCTACAACGTATCCCTGGTCTCGAACTTATCGAGATGCAGGAATCCGCACTTTGTTGCGGCAGTGCTGGCATCTATAACGTAACAAGACCTGATATGTCTCGACAGTTACAGGAGCGTAAAATCGCTCATGTAACAGAAACACAGGCCGATGTTGTAATCACTGCCAATCCAGGGTGTTTCTTGCAGTTGCAAAGTGGACTACAACGTGCTGGCTCTCCAATGCGTGTCATGCATATCGTTGATGTATTGGATATGGCATGTAGGGATTGATGCGGTTTATGAAAATACACTTGTCATCACAACCAGGGCGCCCTGGTCCTTATTACATCCCTGGAATCTTGAAAACCATCGCTACGCTTCCAAATCGTACCACATCGCCGTGTTGCAGCAACTCAGCTTGTAGAGGTGTGAGCGTAGCATCACCGAGTCGTGTCTTGTTGCGACTCTTAAGGTCTTCGATATAAAAGAAATTTTCTTCAAAACGAATGCGCGCATGTTGACGCGAGACGGTCATTCTAGGATCAAATTCGCTCAGGTCAATGTCTGGACTGACCCCACGTTTAGGGTCAAGTCGCCCTACTACAACATTCTTTTCCTTAAGAGCGACGGCTGTAACCTCTACACCATTCTTTTGATAGCTCAAGTATGCATATATGCCATCCTTCGACGGAACCCCATAGATCGGTCCATCTACTTGTGTTTGACTTGATGCACGTACTGTAGGTTCATCTGGTAAAGGAGGCATTTCTGTTGTCAACCCTGGCACTACAAACAGCTTTCCCTGCGTCTCCTGGGCGGAAAGAGCCAACATAGTAGAGGGTTGTACTTGCTTTAATGCTTGCAGAAAGATATCCGCACTGGGAAAACGTTGCACTGGATTCTTCGCCAACGCCGCATCCACAATTGCTTGCAGTGCGCCAGGAACATCGTGCTTAAAGCTATTGATGTGAGGGACAGCAGCAGTATTCTGTAAAATTCCAGTCTCGGCAGTGTTGCGCCCGACAAAAGGTAAACGGCCAGTCGCCATCTCAAAAAGCAATAACCCTACCTGATATATGTCGCTCCATACCCCGACCTGTCCGTTCATCAGATACTCTGGTGGAGCGTAGCGCGGGTCGAGCGAACCAAAATCATCGTCCTGATCGTTGTTCGTATAGCCAAAACTACTCAGGATTACCCGCAGTCCAACATCGTCGAGTTGTACACGGTCCTCGATGCCTGTCGTCTCGACCGTTATTAAGTGCGGGCGAAGATCAATACCTGCAATACCATATGCATGCAAATCTTCAAGGCCCAGCAAGATTTGTTGAGATAGATCAAGTATGCGTGTAAAATCAACGTCTTCATTATCAAGTACATAACGCAGTGTTTTGCCACGAGGAGGTGCTGTTGCCACAAATGCTCGCGCGCCATCAAGTCCCCAATCAAGTACAGGTAAAATATGCGGTGACTGAACAGATTGGCGTTGTGCTAGAGGATGTAATATCTGTTCTACCATGTGCGGATGAAATATAGGTGGAACTTCGATAACGAAAAGTCCCACCACGTCGTTTGTGTTGCGGTTATAGGCAGTGCAGGTTGTTACTAAGCCTTTGTTAGCAACAACCTGACTGATACGGTACACTCTACCAATAACCTTTGTGTCACGTTGCGACATATCTATGCGCCCTTCTTTAAAGAGTGCTACTATTGATACAGGTGCTGTTGTATATACTTCGGGATAACACTCCAGTCGCCATTTTGTGGACTAAGTATGTAGCCTCCGTCAGACGCAGTACCATCCGCTAGTACATTCTGATTGCTCAGACCAATATGTGCTGTCTTCGAGTCGTTCAAATCCATTTTCAGTGCGAACTGCGACAGGTCCGCGAAGGACATATTGGTATAGATTGCGCTCTTGAGTGCATCCATCGCATCGAAGAGTTTGGGCCATGTCGATACCTGCTTTACATCCGACAGGACGGCTTTGACGATGATTTGCTGTCGGGCTGAACGTCCAAAGTCCGTTAATTCGGCAGGGTTCTGTGATGGCTTGTTGCTACATACGTCCAGCGGCTCACGCGCACGAGCGTACTCGATAGCTGTTTCACCATTCATGTGTTGCGTACCCTTGTTGAATTGTACAACTTTCCAACTCGCATCTTTGTTCGCATCATCGTTATTTGGATAACATGCATTGAATGAGTCGGGTACATACACATTGATGCCGCCGAGCGAGTCAATCAGCTTGCGGAAGCCTGAGAAATCAATTGTGACCCAATACTTTACGTCCAATCCTGTAACTAGCTTGATCTTTGCCGCCGCTGCATCGCCTCCGGCCTGTGGGTCTTTATTTGTATAACCCGCCCCGTTTTCATAGACAGCATTTATCTTTGTGTATTGTCCCGAATTTGGTGGGTATTGCACAAAGAGATCGCGCGGGACCGCTATCAGCGATGTATGATGGCTTTGTGGTAACAAGCTTGCGACAGTTATTGAGTCAGTGAGATACGCACCATCATGATTGCCGCCGCCAAAGCCCATGATAAGCAAGTTGGTGCGATCACTGGTACTCATGTATCCCGTTTGTGTGCTGAGTGCGTTTTTCTGCGTAGAAATGGCTGAACCAAAAGCTAGTACGCGTTGTGCAGTGCCAAACGCAAAGACGCCCACGATGAGTAGGAGCAGAGCTACCGAAAGGCAACCAATCGCACAGCCGCCGCGTCGTCTAGCCCGCCTTCTGGGTAATTGCGTTGTGGGTGAAAGAGGGCGTTGCGGTGCCGCTTGATAAGGACCAGGAGTAGGATTCGCCTGAACATTCTGTCGAGGATAACTCTGCCCATATCCCTGATAATTCGGTGGTTGCGCATAGTTTTGCTGTGGATTTCCTTGTGGCTGTCCAGCCTGTTGTTGCTGTGGTTGCGGACTTTGATATGAATAAGGCTTGCGCCGTGTATTATTTGGTGAACTATTACTGCCTAAAACCAGTTTTCCCTGTGGTTCCTGTGGAGGTTGCTGGCCCTGATTATAATTATTTGCCATATTTTTGTACCCTTCTTCACGCAGAATTATAGACTAGAATGCAATAAGGGATCGTACAATTCCCTACCATCCCCTCCAATACTCCTGTACGTAATGCGAAAATCTTTGTTACGTTCGTCTGGATATTCTCTACATATTCAGACGAACAAGGGTATGGGAAGTTGCGTTTCTAGCGGTACTTTCATGAAAATGTGACGTATTTCACATGCGTCTCGGCTTGCTCCAAGACTCAACCGCTT
>CAXTUE010000041.1:9112-14641 GCA_964247355.1 uncultured Ktedonobacteraceae bacterium
CATCAATGGTGCTGAGCAGGTTGCCCAGGTCTATCAGGCTGTCCAGGTTATGTGCCGACAGAAAATTGTCGATGAACGGTAGTGCGGTCTTCATACCAATCGTCAAAGGTCGGTAGTCTGGCGAACCTAACAACGGGTTGAGCCAGATCAGACGATGGCAACTGTGCTGCAACCGGTCCATCTCAACCGAGAGCACACCGGAATCGCCGCGATCCCAGCCGTCACTAATGACTAAGACAACGGCCCCCCGTCCCAGGACACGTTTTGCCCAGTTATGGTTGAAGAAGTGCAGCGCATCACCAATGCGTGTGCCGCCGGACCAATCTTGTACCGACTTGGAGACATCGCGTACGGCATCGTCTACGTCACGTCTCTTGAGTTGGCGTGTAATCCGTGTCAAACGGGTGCCGAAGACAAACGCCTCGACATTCATCAATCCATTCGAGATCGCCTGAATGAAACGCACCACCAAGCGCGAATACAGGCTCATCGACCCACTGATATCGCAAATGATCACAAGCGGACGTGGTTTGCGCTTCGTCTTACGCCATGTCAACTCTATAAGTTCTGCCCCATATTTGAGGTTACGCCGGACAATGCGACGCATATCGGGATAGGACCCTGCACGGGCGGGCGTTTTGCGGCGTGTAGTGCGCATGCCAAGATGCCAGCGCATGTCGGCCATCAGCCTTTTCGCTTCTTGCACCTCGTCCCATGTGAAGTCTTCAAAATCTTTTTTGCGTAACTGCTCAACCGCGCTAAAGGCCGTTCCCTGTGGATCGCCAGTATCATTATCATACTGATCGTCTTCTGGCTCGCGTCCACGTTTGCGCTCGGTTTCGCGCATCTCCTTGCGTAGCTCTTTGCGCTGCTCCTGCGAGTTCATATGCTCGGCAAGGCGTTTGCGTTCTGAGGGTGGGAGACGCATGCGGCGTTCATCGCGACGAGCAGCCCCACTATTCTCAGTCTTCTTGTCCTGTTTATCGCGCAGAAACCAGTAGTAGCCAAACATCTGGTTAAACACTGCTTCCTGCTCATGCTTCGTAACAAGACAACACTTCAGCGTATTATAAAAATCCTCTTTATTCGTAGGGTCGATATAGGCCAGCGTCTCAACGAGATCAAGCATTTGACGCGGCCCAACGCCGATTCCTACTTCCCACAGAATACGCCCGAACTCTGTGAGACGATAGAGCAAGCGTTCACCACGCTCGATATCCAATGGACGCATCTCTAATGGAGCATCGCCAGGTTGTGATGAAGAGGGTATGTTCATGACTAGGAGGCTCCTCGCGCCTTTTGCAGCATCTTCGTCAGATCGTTGCCGCCAACTTTCAGCACGTCGTCCTGGTACTTGAGCAACGCACCAAGCGTATCGCGTACAGGCCCTTCAAGGAGTTCACTCTGCTGGAGCGCGAGCAACGAGCTAATCCAGTCAAGCGTTTCGGCGACACCAGGAGCTTTGAACAGGTCTATTGAGCGTAGTTCGCGTACAAAAGTACACACCTGCCGTGCTAAGCGTTGTGGTGCCTCCGGCATACGAGTAGTGACAATCGAATATTCTTTGTCGAGCGTTGGGAAGTCGATCCAGTAGTAGAGGCAGCGACGGCGCAAGGCATCGTGAATTTCGCGTGTGCGGTTAGAAGTGATAATTACAAATGGTGGCTCTTTTGCCGCAATTGTGCCAATCTCTGGAATCGTGATCTGGAAATCGGATAGCAATTCGAGCAAATACGCCTCGAATTCCTCATCGCTACGGTCCAATTCGTCGATCAACAACACCGGTGGCAGCGGATTCGCCGGATCGATGGCCTGCAAAAGCGGACGCTGCATCAGGAATTCGGGACCGAAGATAGCTTTTAGCTCCTCCTGCCGGTCGGTCCCGCCAGCTTCCATTAAGCGAATGTGCAGCATCTGACGCGTATAGTTCCATTCATAGACCGCTGTATTGACATCGATTCCCTCGTAGCACTGGAGGCGAATCAGCTTTGTCTGAAGCATGGCAGACAGTACCTTCGCGATTTCTGTCTTGCCAACTCCCGGCTCGCCCTCCAACAAAAGCGGCTTACGTTGTTTCAGCGCAAGAAAAACGGCGGTTGCCAGACTGCGGTCCGCAATATAATTCTGGGCAAACATCGCCCGTTGAATATCCTCGATAGTAGAATAGGTAGGTAGAACTGCTTGTTCCTGCTCCAACGTGAGCCTCCATCCAGTAATCAAAAACTAGTGCCGTGCAGCACGAGGAAGTACATATCGTACACCTATTCTAAGCTATTCAAGAAGGCATGGCAAGTAGGGGCTATAATTATGCGTTTTCACGAAATAATGCGGATGCGTCCGAGTAGGGACCGTATTCAGAATATTTTGTGAAACATCATCATAACGCCCTGATTCCTGCCACATTAAGAGTGCCCTACAAGATGTGCGCCGTCTCCGAGTAGTTGAGCAACTGCTTCTGCGTACACCTCAAAGGTTTCATGTTCTGGCACCGGACTGAGAGAATAGCCATAACGAGCCAGCATAATAAGCTGGTACTCGTCAGCTAAATCCAGTTGGCTTTGCCAATGCTCAACAGGATTGCCAAATAGCGAATCACCATGCACAAAGATAATAGGCTCACCACATCCTATGACAGAACAATAAAGAGGAGATTGTGCAGGTAGCATATTAAGCCCCTTGTCTTTCCATAATACTCCATTTAGCAGCGATATCCTCTGGTGTCGCCGCTTCAGCTCCAAAGTGTACTTCTTCGCTTCTATTCCACCGAACGGTTGAAAATTGCCCGTTGCCAGCTTGTAGTATCACACCAGAAAAATTACATTGTGATGATGCTAGAAAAGCAACTCCTGGTGCTACTTGTTCCGGTCTCAATTCTTGAGCAGCAACAGCGCTTTGGAACATACGCGTTGCAGCTACTGGCGAAATAGCGTTTATATAAATTCCACTAGACATTCCATCTGCTGCCAGTGCATTCATTAAACCAAGTTGAGCCATTTTTCCTATCGCGTATCCTGTTAATGTTGGTAGCGCAAATTCTAAGAACATTGCACGGCCAGATGTAGTAAAGATAATGCGCCCATACTGCTGCTGTTTCATGATAGGAAATGCTGCTTGCGAAAGCCAAAATGGAGCTTCTACCTGAATTTGAAGGATGCGTCTAAGCAATTCAGGCGTCATATCTTCGAGTGCAGTAAAGGTAATCCAGCCAGCGTTATGGATGAGAATATCAAGACGCTCAAATTGAGTGAGAGTTGTGTCAATGACACGTTGACATCCTTCTCTGGACTCGATGTTCTCGTAGGAAGCTACTGCTCTCCCGCCGTTCTGTGTAATTTCATCAACTACAGAGTCAGCAACTTTGGGATCAAATCCGTTACCATCCAGACTTACGCCAGCATCATGAACGACGACAGATGCTCCTCGTTGGGCAAGAAGTTTTGCATAGGCGGCTCCAAGCCCACGACCACTTCCCGTGATAACAGCAACTTGCGTATCAAAGCGAATAGTCATGCTCACCCCTTAAACATGATAATATCAAGAGGAGTACTTATACAAGAACACTTCCATTCTTCAAAAACAGTGTATCGTCAACCCACACTTCGCCTGTCTTGCGCAAATCACAAATCATGTCCCAGTGTAGCGCGGAAGAGTTGACCCCGCCGGTCTCTGGGTAACTGCTGCCGAGCGCGAGATGCACGGTTCCACCTATCTTTTCGTCGAAGAGAATGTTTTGAATGCCGCGCTGAATACGCGCATTGTTGCCAAACGCAAACTCGCCGAGATAGCGTGCGCCTTCATCAAGTTCGAGCATCTGCTGCAATATCTCTTGTCCCTGTCGTGCGCTTGCCTCGATAACCCTGCCCTCGCGAAAGACCAGACGAATACCCTCTACAGCATGCCCATCATAGGTTGTGGGAATCTCATAGGTGATGACCCCATTTGCGCTATTCTCGACAGGTCCTGTGAAAAATTCACCGCTTGGAAAATTGCGCTTACCATCGCTATTGATGAAGATACGGTCCTCTATCGAAAGCGTCAGGTCTGTACCTTCGCTCACGATATGCACCCTTTTGTGTCCTTTCAGCCAATCGACATGGCGTTGCTGCTGCTGGGAAATGTTTTTCCATTGCGCGATAGGGTCCTCTTCGTTCAAAAAGCAGGCGTCAAACACAAAATCCTCGAACTCTGTAAGCGACATATTCGCATCCTGCGCGTAGCTCTGCGTGGGATACAGTGTCAGGCACCACCGGAACTCGCTGGCCTGTTCGCGCTGCCTCATTAAGCCACGTGTTGTCGCAAGAGCTTTACGCCGTAGAGCCGAGCGTTCAGGCGCGATACCGCTCAATGCTTTTGTATTGCTGCTCGAAGAAATCGTCAATTGCGCATTAACGTGCTCGGCCAGTGTCGTCGCTGTTGGAGGGTACCATGTAAGTTGATCTACATTGCCTTCTCGCAGCAATATCTCATTCAAGCTGTCGAGCGAGATTTGGGGGAGTGGATGTGCGCCAACGCGTAGCACTTCACGGTAGACAGCTTCTATCAGAGGGGCGGCAGCAGGAGTTGCGTTGATTGCCACGATATCTCCGGCCTTCACGTAGAGACAGTAGTTGACAAGTGTATGTGCCCAACGCTCTATCCGAATATCTTGCATAGCATGGCTCTCTTTTCCCTAATGTTTTTTTACTGGCGGGTTTGTAGGTTTCGCACCAGGATTGCCTTGTCCTCCCGTTGGCGTACCACTACCACCTTGATTGCCAACAACGAGCGTAAAGAAGGCCGCTCGTGTCTTATCAACTGTGCATGGAGGAACACCATCTTTAGTAAATTGCACGGTCACAAAGGTTATTTTGTTGATTGCGTCACCTCGATTAGCAGTAGAGACGGGAAAAGATACGAGACCATCGGCGCCCGTTGTTCCCGCTATTTGCGCCTCCGTGCCGTTAGGCCAAATCACGGTCGCCGTAGCCGTCGCGCCCTCTATGCCCTGTGGATTGCCAACATCATTTGGATCATTAGGATTTGTCTTCATAGCATGCACAAACTTGGCATACACCCCAACGGTAGCAGTTCCAAACGGAGGAGACGATTGAGTTGCCCACGCTCCACACGAGTATTCAGGCAATGTAGGAGTTGGAGAGCTATTGCTACTGTTCATGTTAATCGTAACTGTTACCGGCGGACTACCGAGATTCGCTGTATTCGTGTCAGCATTGGAACCACAGGCAACCAAAGAAACGCTCACCAGGATTAGGCTAAGCGTTGCTCCTAGCTTAAGCAAAAGGAGATGAGAATAGACATATGGAAATAACCGCGACCGCATAGACAACATATTCCCTCTGAATTCCTACTGATATTTCAAGAAGTATAGCATACGTTATGTAGTAAGCCACTCAAATGCGGCTTTTTGCCACGAAAGTACCAGGAGTTCTGTTCATAAAAGTGAACGTTGCGAGTGCGGAATTTATTGGAGACGGGGGAGCAGTAGTATGCACTCATGAAAACAGGCTCTCGACACATGTCGAGGGCCTG
>CAXTUE010000042.1:0-14215 GCA_964247355.1 uncultured Ktedonobacteraceae bacterium
GGCAGGTACGTGGGTAGGTGGCACAGTTTATTGTTTCTCTCTTGCCGGAAGCTATCTACTATAGAGGGAAGCAGGAATGAGATCGTCATTAGATGTATTGCTCCGCAAGCGAGAACGAGAGGCAGTTGTCCAAGCACCCTACCCACGAGCTACCTACGAACCTATCCACACGCTACCCCCTCCATTTCCTGAGCAGTACTAGGGGCAGGAAGGTAGAGTATCTCTAGGAACATCTTCCTTCGCGGTGTAAAAAGAGACAAAAGACACAGGGCGCAGCACGTCCTGTGTCGAGTACAGCACAGCGCGTTTTTAAGAATGTGAGAGAGATATGAAAGCATCGGCAACACGTCGCTCGTCGTCACAACAGAATGAGAAGCGAACAACTGAATTGAAAGGCCAACCGACAGAAATGTCAGGACAACGAAAAGGAAAGAAGCAGCAATTGGAACAGCCGTATTGCGCTTCTCCACAATCATTGACAGATGCGATCAACGAGTACCTGCAAGAGCATCATGCTGACAAGCACAGCAAGAAAACGATAGAATGGCACTCCACTGCACTCAGCCTCTTACGACACTTTCTTGCCGAGGAGCGCAACATCACGCTGGTAAGCGAGGTGGATGCTCCATCTCTGGAGGCGTGGCTAACAGCTTTACGCAAGGTGCCAGGGAAACGAGGAAAACGACGTAGTGAACGGACGGTGCAAACCTATGCGCGTTCGGCGCGTGCCTTCTTCTCCTGGCTCGTGCGTCAAGAGATGATTGCACATAATCCCTTTGGGCAGGTGGCGTTTCCCAAGATAGGACGCCCTCGTATCCAGACGATTGAGCCAGAAGAATTTGAGCAGTTGTTACAAGCTTGCGCTCTTCCCCACGAATCGGGACAATTTGCAGAACGGGCAGTCGCTCGGAACCACGCCATTTTTTGGCTGCTCTATGAGACAGGTATTCGAGTGTCAGAATTATGTGAACTGCATGTGGGCAGCTTTGACCGCAGGCACGGCATTCTCACCGTCAAAGGAGACGGCTCAAGAGAGCGAAGGATTGCGATGGGAGCGTCCTGCGTACGAAGTCTGCTGCATTATGTAGATCGGCACAGGCCAGATGAAGCGGAATTAGAGGAGTGGGGACATGCTGGCGAAGAGCATCTGTTCCTTTCGGAGATGCGGACAGCCCTGACCAAAGACGGCATTGAGATGCTCTTCAAGCGAGTAAGAGAGCGAGCAGGAATAGTAGGCAAGCGGATTAGCCCGCATATGTTGCGCCATACATTTGCCCTGCGCTATTTGAGCTTGGGGAACGATCCATTTTCGCTGCAAGAACTGTTAGGTCACAGAGACCCGTCGATGGTCAAGCAGTACATGCGAATGCATGATGAGATGTTGCACTCGCAAAAGCGTGCGTTAAGTCCAGGAGATCATGTGCCAGCACGGATGCAAGGAGCGATGCATGCTCGACGGATAGGCTTCCAAGTGAAAACGCGAGGGAAGGGAACAGGCGTATAAGTCTATAATGGTTGTTTACACTATGTCCTTTGTAACTATTCAAGTGCGCAAGAATTCTAACACTTTTGAATAGTTACAACTATAAAAGGGAAATTTTTAAGAGAAGCAATCACACCTTTGTTCTCCCATTTCTATTCTCCGATGGTACAACTGCTCATGAATTAAGAATGGATAGCACTTTAAATTTCTCCAGTCTTGTTTATTCAAGTATCCTCATAATTATAGGTACTTGTGTCATCCTATATCTTATGGTATAGTTTTATCACACTTTTTATATAATGATAGCTTGTGTATCACTTATAACCTTCCATTCTTGGAAATAAGTTAAAGCTATAACAAATGAATATATACCATTAGAAATGTTTGTCTCCTTATAGTACCTTAGATTAACACGATGAGGAGTGGCTTTGTGGCTGATATGATAAGTGCTGGACCGTTTGCTACTGAGGGAGAGCGTTATGTGGCAAAAGTGTTGCAACAGTTACCTTCCGACTGGACTGTCATTTGCAACAAAATATTACCAAGTGGTGATCGTTCTTACGAAATAGATTTTATTGTGGTTGGGAGGCGATGGGTTTTCCTTTTAGATGAAAAATCCTGGGGTGGCAAGATTCAGGGCAACGATCAATTATGGGTACGTGCAGACGGTTTTTCTACGCGAAGTCCTCTCGCTAAAGCCGATTACGTCTCAAAAATTCTTGCAGGTCATATCACGCGGAAGGTGACATTACTCAAAGGAGCAGGATACTTTGTTCATGGCGGTGTTATTCTTTCTGCCGCTAAACAATTGCCGCAAATTCATGACGCTCGCGCAAGTAACGGTATCTTTCGACTTGAAAACGTGGTCGAACGGTTGCAAGCACTCGATAGTCAGGAAGGTAGCTCTCTTGTAGGACAGTTCAACGTACATATCAAGAAAGCACTTTATGATCTTTCCTATCGCCCTCAAGTGCCAGCAAGAATTGGTTTGTTAGAAATTGAAGACACTACAACGCTTCGTCCTGGTGTACGTCTCTTCAATGCAAAAATGAGTGGTAATCCAGAGCAACGGCGTCAACTGATGGTGTATGATTTAGGTACAGAACCGCTTGCACGACAGGAACTGCATGACTTTTACATGCGTGAATGCTTGGCGCTGCAAAAGCTTTACACGACTGGTCATGTGCCTCAAGTTGAAATCCCTTATACATGGTCCGATGATTTTCTTATCTTGCCCATCGTGCCTACAGCTGGACGTGCATTACATGTCTACCCACAGCCAGAGACACGCGAAGAATTTGCACAAGAGCTATTTTTAGTCGCTTCGAGCTTTAAGGCTCTCGGTCAATTTCATGCTCAAGGCGTCATACATCGTGCAATTGGACCTAACACGCTCTATATCCAAGCAGGGTCATCGCCAAAAGTTATCTTTACGAACTTTTACGCCGCTCGCGTTGGCACAACTTCGATAGCAGTGAGGCTCGATACGCTTTCTATCGAGGACCCTTATGCCTCTATAGACCTTGCATTTGGCTACGGGTACGCGACGCCACAAACCGATAACTTTAGCCTTGCTCTTGTTTTCCTGGAACGCCTCTCTGGAACCTCTTTGACCGACATTCGAGCTACTGTCGGGAGCGAGATACTATTTCCTGCACAACCACGTTGGTCTGCATTTCTTTCGCCCGAACTCGCCGACGAACTTACCACGTTTTTCAAACAGATACTTACACCCCTTAAAGATGCCTCGCCTCCTGATGCGAACGAAATAGCGAAGCAACTGGATGAACTTGCACACCGCGTTGCTACCCAAAGTCAGACTATCGAAGGACTTATACTTGACAAACGCTACAAAGTACTTCGTTTGCTGGGAACGGGAGCAATGGCAAAAACGTATCTCGCGAGTGATATGGATTTTGAGTCACTTGGTTGGTTTGCTTTGAAGCATTACACAAGCCCTTCAGAAGTATTGCAGCAAGCAGAGGCCGAGTTCAAGACAATGCGCGATTTGAGTAGTCCATATTTCCCGCATATTTTTGCTATCAATCCGCCTCAATATGATGTACACGTTCAAATGGAGTACATTCCTGGCCCCACACTGCAACAGGTTGAGAAAGAATTTCCCTGGTCAATAGAACGCTGGTGGACATTTGCGCAGCATCTTCTAAACGCGGTTGGCATTCTTGAGCTGAAAGGTTTGTTGCACCGTGATATCAAGCCTGCAAACATCATTCTTCATGAGTCGGATAACCGTCCAGTGCTCATCGACTTTGGTTTCGCCATCAGACACGGACTAGCAGGTCAAGCGGCTGGCACGCCTTTGTATCTACCACCGGAGGCAATGACGATGGACCCTCCTCCACCATCGACAGACCGCTATTCGTTAGGTGTTGTGCTATTTAAGGCTTTACTCGGCTACTTGCCTTTTACGATAGATAAGCATGGCAAACGTATTCCTGCTTCACTAGAGCAGATAACAGATGAAAAGATACGCAGAATAGCTCATGTGTTATCGTTTACAGTGGCAAATGATCCAAGTAAACGCCCTCGCTCGCTCGATCAACTGCGTCAAGAATTGCAAACAGCATTCCTGGCTATTGAAGAGCCAGAGGCCGCACTAGAATTGCAAAACAAGATAAATGTATGGGTGAACAACGTGCGTAGCTTGTATCGTAATAGTGACGTGGGGAATCAAAACAATCGCGGACTGGATACGCCATTTGTCGAAGACACATACGTGCCCACCGCTCTTGATAAAAAACTCTTGCCAGCAATCTTTGAGCAACGACCAAAGATTATCTTTCTCTCTGGTAATCCAGGTGATGGTAAAACAGCGTTTTTAGAGAAAGTACAACAGGCATTACAACAAAGAAAGGCCATACAGAGACAAGAGAGATCAGACCTGAGCGGCTGGGAATGGGAGTATAAAGGGCACACATTCCGTAGCTGTTATGATGCATCAGAGTCTAATGCAGGGCTAAGTGCAGACGAGCAACTTGGCGAAAAATTGCAGGGGTTGGAAGGCACAGCTGAGCCATCTGCTCCATTGACACTACTTGTTGCGATTAACGATGGACGTTTAGAAGACTATTTTTCGCGTAAAAGAACAGTATTTCCCTGGGTAGCGAAACAGCTAGAGAGACGCAACGAGTACGAAGGAACATCCGTCTGGGTTATTGATTTGAAGAAACGTGCATTTGTGACGATGCCACAGAGAAAAGAACTTTCGGTATTTCGTCAGGTCTTAAAACGCCTTGTGAACCCTGAAAAGTGGTCTATTTGTGAAGAGTGTGCCTCCCAAACCGTATGCCCCATTCGCAACAATGCAATAGCTTTACGTGAACCAAAAGTTGCAAGGCGTCTTGAGTTTCTCTTCTTGCTCTCTTACTTACGCCAACAACGCCATACAACGATGCGCGACCTGCGATCCGCTTTAGCCTATCTTATAACAAGCAACAAGAGTTGCGAACAAGTTCATACATCTTATGTAGATGCTGATGCTGGTGCATCACTCCTCTCTTATGCCTACTGGCAATCGGCGTTTGCACCCCTTGAGAAGAGCGACGAACTGCTTACTGATTTGATGCCACTTGACCCAGGACGATTTCCTCACCCTCACCTTGATCGTTTCCTGCATTTTCATCAAGCGATAAAAGATGTGGAGCCGAGAAGTCTTCTCTTTGCGGACAAAACGGATTTGACGCCACAGCGTTTTCAAAATGAGTATGAATGGATGGCAGCCTTCAAGCGTCGCTTGTATTTCGAGAGCAAGAAACCTGTACAGATGATAGAAGATGGAAATGCTCTATCTATTCCAAGCGTGCTTTGGATGGCATTATTACCGTATCAGTATGCTGGGGACTTTGTGACATTGTTAGAAGGTGGTTTTTCAGACGAAGATGTGAAAGCATTCCGAGACGATATAGCTCTTGGCATTTTGCGTTCAGATGGCATTATAGAGGATGTTCCAGAGGGAAAGTTAAGCGTAAAAGTAAGTGCATCAGAAGAACAACAACTTGTGGTATTAAAGCAACTTCCTATTGAGGATTTTGTATTGCGTGTCGAAGCCCCAGGTGACACTCATATGGTTGAGCAACTACCAGAGCATTTGATGCTGGTACACAAGCATTCCGGCATACCTCGTTTAGAGATCACGCTGGACCTGTTCGAGCTACTCATGAAAATGGCTGATGGGCTACAACCAACCGCACCAGAGTTTAGGCCATTGTTAGAGGATCTGAAGCTTTTCAAAGATACGCTCTTACTCCGCGAGACGCGCGACCTTATCTTAATAGAAAATCAGTATAAAGTACATCGTGTCGCACAGGAGCGCGGCAAGATAGTACGCACACGCCTAAAATAGAGAGGGTGATAAAAACGTGAAAATAAAACTACCCAAAGATATCGTCGGCGTCAGGTTCCCCAAAATATCTACTATAGAAATGAATGGTTTCGATATTGATCTATTCCTTCCCTCTCTATTTTTCACCATTCTTGCACAAGGAAGAGGCAAAGCTCGGCAGATAAATAAACCAACGGAGATAAAAAAATTTATTGACGCCCTCGCTCATCATTCGGCTCTGGAGGGCTTCGACGATCCAGAAGGGCGGAAAGTCCTTGAACGTCTCGTGCGAACTACGTTGATTACCACAGGCGGCGTTAGCCAATCTAGTGTTGGAGAACAAATTACCTCTATCGTACCATATTCATTACTTGCTCATAAGCCAGGATTTCCAGTGGCAAGTCGTCAAAGAGGAACCGATACTTTTATCTATCAAGTGCTACGAGAGAGAATGGGTGCTGAGGATGCCTTACGGGATTTTGTAAAGATGGTCTTTGGACGTGGTATTACTATTGGAAGTATCGCCGAATTGGGTGGGGCTTACAATGGAACCGTTGAACTTGACATACTTGCACGTCTTTCTATTGCTTTTCTTGATGGTTTTGAGAATACAAGACCCGGACAAAAGAGCCGAGAGAACAAAGTGCAAAGCCCTTGCCCAACGCTGACAAAAGAATTTGCTACAGATATCTACCGTTATCTTTTTACCTACTATGACTCAATGCCTGTGCAGGCATTTACCTATCATTTGCTCTCCCTTATTAACTTTGAGCTATTCAACTACACGCTCAAGTTAGTTCACGCCGTGAATGAGCTTGTGCAAAATCCTGATGAATTGCCCGTTGCCATGCATAATGCTATAGGAATTTCATCACCTCAACTGTATCTTGATTTCACCGAAGCTGCAACAGGACACAGCATGGAAATGGCACGCTCCTGTGTGCGCCGAGATATCGAGTCGTATCAACAATTTTTGTCTTCTAATTTATTGCTACGACAGCTTGAAGTGTATATAGAAAAGCTGAACAGGCAACGCTACAAAACTAGCATCGAAAAAATTTTGCAGCCTGATCTCTCAGGAGGGGAATATCTCCAAGGGCTACTTCAATTACGGAATGACCCTATTGTGAGTCTTGGCATTGAAGCGTCTGCTAATTTTGATGAAGACAGGATTCGTGAAGCCAATATTCAAGAGGGGGAAGATACTATCTCAGAAGCACTGCCCTGGTTTGACGAAATTGTAAATGGTGCTGACGGAAGTGTTGAACGGGTTGTAAACCTGCTCATAGAAGGCCAGCAAAAAGAGGCTATTAACAAATTTATTCAATGGTATTTGAGTGTAGGAGGCTTAAAGAAACCGCATGGAGTCCTGCGTGGAAATTCAAAAAGCCGTAAATCATGGCGGTACGCTCCTACAAATGATTTGCTTGCGGTGCTTGTGCAGTTAGCAGCAGCGCGGAGTGTACAGACAGGGACACAAGGAGAAGAAGGACGAGAAGTGCAACCAATTCGCTTGCAAGCGTTTTTGCAATTTTTGGAGGAGCGTTTCGGCATACTTGTGGATAGACCGCCTGCACAGTTCGAGGGTGCGGAGTATGCAGCAGCAGCACATGATAATCTGCGTACGATGCTGCGACGCTTGCGGCAAATGGGCATCTTTCATGATCTCTCGGATGATTTTACTGTGCAACTCTTGCATCCTCCTTATGCAAGTAAGATTGCTACAAAGGTGGAGATGTAAGCATGATTGACGTGGTTGCTACAGATACACTACATATTGAGATACTCGCCGATGAAATTGTCGCGTGCCTCAAGAATACAGAAGTGGGTCATTGTGCGCGTGTAGACTTTCTTAGTCACGCTGAGGCTCTCAGTGTCTGTCAGTACATACAACAAAAGCAGCTTATCGCAGATGTTGCGTTTCATCTTCTTACTTCAAACGATGCACAGGTGAAAGAAGATGCGACCTATATTACGACAGATAAAGCCATCGAGATACGTAATCGTAAGCAAGAGCGACTCTGTTTGTTTATTGCAACTGATCTTGTCGATGCTGCCTATAGTTCAATTGCCAATTCGTTCGCGCTTATTGATGGAAGAGCATTGCACACCCTCGTCTTGAAACGCATTACAGATAAGCTTTCACCAGAATTTGCAACAATTATGAGGGCAGTAACCAGCAGGTTGCGCGGACTGTCGGGTATGAGTAATGAGCGTCGCCTTGACTTCGCACTTGCCCTCTTGCACCAGATGCGGAGCAATGAGGTAGCTTCATCGGGGCTAGAGCTATGGCGTGTTGGGCTGATCGCGGATGCTGATGACGGCTTCCTTGCCCGTTTAGATAGAAACAGAGAATGTGTGCAAGCTTTATCGCGCCCAAACAAACTTAGCGCAAACACACGCGAACGTATTCAAAGCACTAAAGTGGATGCTACCACGACTACGGCCTTAGAGAATTTCTTCCGCAAACACGCCATGAACAATGTGCGTATATGGTCGCAAGCCCTAGCAACAGAGCCAGCACTGACTTTTGATCGCTGGATATTTCCAGTAGTGAATCCAAGCGATCTACAAGCGGTTATCATCACGCCTTTTAGGAAAGCTACAGGTGACGTTGAACTCTTTTGCCGTCTTGTTCAGCCTGATGGTGCAAAAGGTCAATTGCGTGCGCGTTATGGTGCAAAAGAAACCATGATCGTGCGTTGGAAAACTGACCCTATACTTCCCAAAGATGTTGATCGCTGGCGTATTGGTATTGTTCCTGCTGGTGAGGACAATGAGTCCGATGAAGCACTCGACGAGCAAAGTAGCAATAAATTTGATAATGCTCTCTATGAAAGCAATATTGCTGGGAAAAGACGGAATGTTACTATCAAGCTAGACATGGATTTTGAAGAGCTACTTGATTATGCTGTATGTGTCAGAATTATGCCGCTGAGTGCTGATGGGCGTGAAATTCTTCACCCGGAGACATCCGAACCAATTTTTGCTGATAGCCAAGAGTTCTTTCTGGTACAAGATGTTGCAGATCAGCCCGAACCTACGAAAAGAAGTATTCTCTCGACACCTACGCTAGCGTTTGGACGTATTGAGTATCTTATCAATAAGAAGGCAACACAACTGAACGAGTCGGACCCTGAATGGTTAAGCAAAGACCTGGAATACTTTCGCGTGCGCCTGAATGAGAAGGATATGCTCAATGTAGGCATGAATAGAACCCTACTGGCGTTGGAGAAGCGTGTTCTGGCTGAGCCTCGGCAGAGCGGCTGTTTCATACTTGATGTCGATGAGATACGGCCAGTCAAAGAACAGGATTTCCTGCCACTCCCCCTGCAAGCAGAGCGCGTCGAGTATTGGGCTGCTTTCTGGCGAGCGCGTGAGACATTTTTCAAGCGTCTGCGCCAATCGGATATGCGCTCGGTGATCGAAGTCGCTGATTGGACCCCTGAACTCGCCGCCACCGCCTTACGCTATGCACAAGTCTACCATGAACTCATTGATAATCTTGTTGCCCGTCATTGTGGGGCAGCCGAATTACGTGAAGCTCTTTCTCTTGACTCGCTTCTCATTAGACATACAGGCAGAGGTGAAAGGGCAGAAGAGGCAGTAATTCTTTTACCAACGCATCCTCTCCGTGTGGCATGGTTTGCGAGCTACACACAACTCTTACGCGAGTGGGAGAAACAGTTGCTGAGTAAGCCAGTACGCGAACGTATGCAGAGCATTGATCTACAAACACTTCGTTTGCTCACACCTGTAAACGTACCAGCATTTACCTATCATACGGCATCAACGACAACTTTCACCTTTTTTCAAAATATGCGTTTCTTCTATGGTGTCTCACTACCCGTTGGCGTACCAGACCCCTATCGCCGCTTTAGCGATGTCGCACACATTCTTGATGCTCGTGTAGAGCAACTCGGCACAGGTGATGTACAGCCAGAACAATTAACCACGCATCTCGTAAAGTTTCATGAGTCCCATCCATACGCGGAAACTCTTGTCACTACACTCCTTAACCCTGATCGTGGTGATTTCTTTGCCGATGCCATAAAAAAGTTTATCGCAGCTCGTGCGAACGATGAAAATACATCAGAAGAACATGTGCCCACCTTTCAGATCATTGCATACGCGGAAGACGGAAGCAAAGGGACATTTGATGCATTCGAGCAGATACGTCAGCAGCAGATCGATCAGCACTATGGCAAAAGCTCAGATCATTTCTTGCCAGGGTTGACCGTGACAACAAGAGCGATGAGCCAGCTTGATGAACACAAGCCGATGCTTCCCGAAGCCCATATCGCGGTGGTGACAAATTTTACGCGACCAGAAATTGTATCATCGTCGCTGCAAATACAAGATGAAAATGAGACAACTAGCAGTTTTTCGTTGTATGGATTGCTCAATCGTTTTGTCTCACTATTCACTATTAATAATGAGGGCCTGCTTTGGAGACACAGTATTGTGACGGAGGGTATACGTAAGCCGGAACCGCATCCAGCAGGGCCAAGATATACGGAAACTTGTCTTGAATTGCATGCATCATTGTTGTACGCGGGTGGCTATCTTATTGGAAGTCCTGCGAAAACAAAACCTGTCCTGCAAGTACGTCTTGACGCGCAGAAGCGCGATCTATTAGAGCAATTACACACAAATACCAATTGGGTTGTTACATTAGACCGCTTTTTTACACTTGATTACTACGACTCTCCGCACCAGCCTGGGCTCGACAGTGTGGCACGAAAATATGTGCTTGATTACTCGCCAGATTTTACAGACGGTCTTGGGCATCGCATGATGGTGACAACTGCATGGCACGAGGAGATTGAATCATTACTGAGTCAAGCAATGGATGAACTTGGCTTTTCAGCTATTGATGAAAGTGTTAGCCATTTATTGCATTATCTGAAAACTATCTCTGGCCGTCTTGCTCTAGATGCAATTGAATCGAGTACGAACGCGGCGGCGGCGGTAGGATTAGGTGTCGTGACAGCATGGCTGCAAAAAAATCATAGACTACGGCAAGCGGTGCTTATTCCTGTTGACATTTATCCACGTCTGTTCACGACGACTGGTTCAGGCAAATCGGCGCGAGGCGAACGACGTTGTGACCTTGTACTGATCTCTCTGAAACGTAACATTGTCGAGGCTACCTTCATCGAGGTGAAATGGCGCAGAGGAAACATTCCTCTAGAACAACTCGCTGAGGATATGGTGCTCCAAATGGAGGGATCGGCGCAGGCCATGCAAAATAGATTCTTTGACGAGAGGCGAGTCGATGGTGCGCTCCAACGTTCATATTTAGCGAATGTTTTGCGATTTGACTTTGAGCGTTCGCGCCGTTCTAAACTGTTCGATAGCGATGCCGAAACGTCCTTTTTGCAAAATGTAACACAGCTTGAGAAAACTGGACTAAAATTCAGAGCAACCTATGAAGGCTATGTGGTCAAACTTGATGACGAGCCAAGAAATAAGCCATTGCTCATAGGGGAAGCCAAGATTACACTACTGACCACACGCGACTTTGCAAATGAGCCTGTCCTTCTTCCCACTATTCCGCCTTCCAACTATCAGCAATCTACGTCGAACGTATCAGTCGTGAAAGAGGTGTCAGCCTATGAAACACCGATGGATGAGCTAGAAGAAGACGATGAGCCAACGGAAAAGCGACCTATCGTTCGCGTCCCAAAACCTTTCGTAACAGAACAGTATGTGATGCCAGAGGAAAAAGATGAGCCATTGCCTACAACCGATGTAGCAGTAAAGAAAGACGAGCTTTCCAATGCAAACGAGCAAGTAGCTATTCCGCTTGGAGAAACGGTGGGTGTGCCAGTTGTTTGGGAGCCTGGGGTAAAGGGAAGCCCTCATCTTTTCGTGCTTGGTATCCCTGGGCAAGGGAAATCATGGACAGTGACACGTATTTTGTCTGAACTTGCAAGGCAAAGTGTGCCAGCACTAGTCCTCGATTTTCACGGGCAATTCGCTGATGTTCAAGGGGATTTTGTACACGCAGCTCAACCGCATGTGCTAGATGCCGCTAAAGGATTGCCATTTTCGCCGTTTGAGTGTACGCAAGAAAATGGACCGAGTGGCTGGATGGCAAATGCGCTTGCGGTGTCAGAGATATTCGCGTATGTTGCGAACTTGGGCGAGATGCAAAAGGATGTTGTGTATACCTCTATTCGTGATGCTTATAAAGCACGAGGCTTTCGCGACGACCAGGATGAAATGGAGCAACAGCCTCTTAGCTATCCTACTCTCAGCGAGGTGATGAAGCATATCCAGGAGAGTGAGCGTACACGTCACGTCCCCAACGTAACCGCACGCTGTCGTCCATTGCTCGAAATGAATCTCTTTCGTCCAACCGAAAATGCTGTTGATCTCCTGACCCTTGTACGTAGTGGCTTGGTCGTCGATCTGCACAACCTGTTCTCTGAAACATTGCAAATGGCGACGGGGGCGTTTATGTTACGCAAACTCTACAAAGATATGTTTCACTGGGGCTATGCAGATCGGCTTCGGCTCGCCATTGTGCTGGATGAAGCGCATCGTCTGGCGAAAGATATTACACTTCCCAAACTCATGAAGGAAGGACGTAAATTTGGTATTGCTGTGATTGTTGCCAGTCAGGGGTTAGCCGACTTCCATCCTGATGTGTTGAGCAATGCTGGAACAAAGGTGATCTTTCGTATGAACTACCCAGAGTCACGTAAGGTTTCAGGATTCATTCGTACTCGTCAGGGTCAGGAGCTTTCTGAACGCATAGAGCTGTTGTCCGTCGGTTCCGCCTATGTGCAAACGCCAGAAATGGTGTACGGCTCTGTTGTAAAGATGTATCCTTTGTAGAAGAGAACGACATTAAACGTCCTTGCGCTCTGGTAAGAAGTGGGAGCGGAGTTGTGGACGCTTCGTGGCATCATTGACAAACTGAAACAACAGGAGTGGTGTGTGATGAAACTTCTGGAAACACTCCTGTAACTGTGACATGAACAGAACTCTCACACGCCTAAACTGCTGAACGTCAGGTTCTGTCTTCCTGGCTGTTTTGACCCTCGAAAATAGCTGCAAGTACATCTTCAAGGATAGAAGATTGATTCATCTGAAAACAGAGTTTTTCGTCAGTTAAGGATAGAGCCTTATCCTTTTCCTTCCACTGTATAAATGAGTTGTCCTGTTGAGATGCCGATGATGCAATTTCGACCATAAGTTTTGCGCCTTCAGGCCAAGACTTCGAGGAATGTTTTACGAGGCGTGACAAGATATTTCTATCCGCAATAAGGCAACAGATGATCGTTACCCCACGTCTTTTGAGCAAGTTAACAGAAACGAGTGCTGATTGTACTTGCTCGAACTCGCCATCGGAAACGATGATGAGAACCTTTCTTCTATCCTTATAGTCTTTGTTAATAAAGCGGATTGTAGCCTTGTCTATCGTCTGCACAAATGGTGTGCTTCCAAACATCACCTTCTCGGAATAGACATGTTCCTCAACAACGTCAGGAAGCACATTTGCGAGTTGATTGAGCGGACGGACAACTTCTCGTGCTGCGGCAAGCTGTATCCAGTAGGGAAAGCTTGCCTTCGCTTGTGTCTCAAATTGTTCAGCGAATATGGCAGAAACAGTTTCTTCGATCAACGGTCTGAGTATGTCCCACCCAAACTTTCGTATAAACTTTTCAGTAAGTCTTCTGATTTCCTTTCTATTAAGTGATGCTGCAATACCGCGCCCGGCAGCAAGCAGTTTTTGCTCATGTAGAGCTAATGACAGTTTGATATGCCTGCTTACTTCAACCTCTAAATCAGCTTGTATCTGTTTGGCAAGTGCTATGGCTCTTGTCTCGTCTAGGTCATCCACGAGTTCTGTCGTTTCAAAGCCAAGTGTGAGCGCATTCAGTGTTGACTTGGTGTATAATTTAGCAAACTCCTCGATATGTTCGCGGATAAGCTTAACATAATTGTCTGTATTAGCTCTAAAATCTTTGCTTGTTTTGTTGAAAACACTATCTGCGTACTGGGCAGAGGCAACTTTAGAAGTGGTCGCTATTTTCTCTTCTTGCTCTTTGACAGCATTTTGTAATATTTGAGACAGCCATTTTATGTGATGTAAGCTAGAAAATCTGTAGCGCATACTCTGGTGAAGTTTTTCGGTTGCCGATTCATACAGGACATTTTGTAAATACTCTACGAGATCAGCGTAAACATTATCTGTGATCATGGAACGATCTAGTATCCCTTGAGAACACTGTTGCCATTTTTGCTGAAGCCTCGTTTTGAAGTCCGTAAGCTTTTCTTTGCTCGGTAAGATTTCTCCTAACGCAATTAGGTCACATACCAAGTTTGCCACTGTTATTTCTTTTGCATCTTTAAGATGATGCTCTCTATCAAAACTC
>CAXTUE010000043.1:0-6716 GCA_964247355.1 uncultured Ktedonobacteraceae bacterium
AGAAGCGCATTCATGTCGTCGGCGCCCGCGTTCTGGTGCTGGGGCTGGCGTTCAAGGAGAACTGCCCGGACCTGCGCAACACCCGCATCGTCGACTTCGTGCGCGAGCTGAAGGATTTCGGCGTCAATGTCGACGTGAGCGATACCGTTGGTGTTGGTGTAGAACTGTTGCCCGGTTGATTGACGAGAACCAATTTATTGATAAACTGCTCGTTGAACCAGACACGACTCTGTTTGTCAACATTCAAACCATCGTGCGGGTGAGCGTTCGAGGTAGCGGTATTGTAGATGTTGAATGATCCGGTTGTGCTCTCAGGAAATGAGCCGTAGATGCTATGTACCGAGTCGTCGAACCAGACGTTGCCAGAGCCATCCACGCCTATACCTGATGTATGTGTGCTGCTGAGATGATAACTATAGTGGCTGATACCATTGCCCGTTCCTGCACTCGCTTGCGCAACTTTCAACTCGCCAATCGCACCCACCCAGCCTTCCGACCACCAGACATTGCTATTGGTATCAACCGCGATTAAGTGTGGCGTAAGATTGTTGCCGTTGGGCGTCATCGGAAATTCTCGTAGCTTTCCACTCGCTGTATATTCGGCAACTCCGGGAACCGAGGGATTATTTTCAGTAAACCAGACATTATCGGATGTATCGATAGTGATACCATACGGTTGGGTATTGGATGCTGCCGTTGCAAATTCATTGAATGCATGAGTAGAAGGATTATATGAGCCTATTTTATTCGTATAGTGTTCTGTAAACCAGATGATGCCCTTTGAGCTAACTGTAATACCCCACGGGCCAGATGAAGAGGTGGGAACGGCGAACTGCTGCAACGTACCACTCGTGGGATTCAATTCGCCAAGAGAGTTGGATGACGGCATCGTGAACCAGAGATTTCCCTGCGGATCAAAGGCCAGGAAGATTGGTTGCCCGTAACCTGATGGCAAAGAATAGGTCTTTGTAAATGAGCTTGAGGATGGTGTAAAGCGTATAATTTTGCCGGGAGTCTTGCTACCACAGGTGGGAGTAAAGTCGCAGCCGGGTAGTGCTAGCCATACATTGCCTTGACTATCAAATGCCGTTCCCCATGCATCTGCACCTGTTGGTACTTGATACTCTGTCGATGTGACACTCGTTGCCTTTGCCTGCTGCCCATAGACCCCAACTAAATTGGCAACCTGCCCGTTAATGCCAGTTATGCGGGCCACACGCGTCGCCAGCACAACAAGGCTCACAAGGACTTTTTTACGGTCGATCATGAACGTGTTTCCTTTTCCTAATCAGTTACCTGTGTAACCAATAATAACTGTTCCTCCCTGAACAACAAAACCGCTTCCAGAGGTGTTGTAGTACTCCGGTCGCTCCGCTACAAACGAGCTAGACGATTGTACTGTCATAGAAATGGCGTTCGCGTCTTTATCGGTACGCGGATTGAAGGCTTTCACCACCGTTGAGGTGATGTCTACCGTTTGCCGCTCGTTCGCTTTTACAACTTGTTGAAGAGTGAATGTTTGATGTGTACCGTTGGTCAACGTGATCGTGATGGTTTCATCTGTCGAATTGGGATTCTGCAGAGTCAGTTATAGCCCGCATTAGTATATCCTTCGGCAAAACTGTAGCTTCTCGCCACTGGTCCTATCAATCCGAAGGAGTCGCTTCCACCTTTTGCATAGACAGTTGGTTCGCCCGTTACTGCATGATGGTACTGGAAGTACATCTCGCGTTGCACAATGATGTTTGCGTCTGCTTTCACCTCGGCGGATACCTCTGGCGTCCCATTGAAGGTATTATTCTGGTTCACATTCCAGATCGTCTGGCTCTGCGGTCCGACAGTCACTGAGAAGGTTTTGGTAACGCCCGTTTGTGATTTTAGAATCACGCTAACGTTCGCTGCACCTGTATTTGGATTCGCGATTGTCAGATTTTCCTGCGTCCCAGTGCCCGTGTAGCCTTCGGCAAAGAACCAATCATTCGCCGAACTTTGTGTCCCAACTATGTCAAAGGCACCCGAAACGCCCTGACTCTCGCTCAGAAAGTACGTTGGACGCTCCACTACTACCGGAGTTGTTGAGGTAACAACCGCGAACGAGTGTGCAGTAAGAGTAAGTTGACCTGGAGCAATAGTACCGCGACTGCCAGCAGGCACGGTCGCTATTTGCCGGCCAACTACATTTCCACCCGCATAGTAGGTCGCTGTAACCGTGGCAAGGCCTCCTGCTGGCGGATTGAGAATGGTCAGGTAGGAGATGTGAGAGGCATCTGAGGCCACATCCGCGAACGAGAAGCTCGTGCCAAGATGAGTTGCGCCTGCTACATCGGTACCAGAAGAGATACCATGATAGTTCGAGAAGTAAGCAGGCCGTTCCGCCATGATGCCCGCACACGTGTTCGGGTTGCTGACTTGAACAATGCTTGCCACATTATCGCCTGAAGCTGATGATGCGTCGTTACTAAGGTCCTGGTTCACCGACTCCGTGTAGCGGCTTGCTGGTGCAATAGAAACGTTCGTCATCGTCTTTGTCTGTGTCGTAGAAGTGCCATCAGCAGTGTAGAAATACGTGATAGTGACAGAACATGTTGTTGTATTTGGATTTCCAAGTGTCAGATACTCACGGAAGCCTTTCCCGACACGTCCCTCAGCAAAGTACCACGTAGCGTTTAAAGGACCGGACGCAGATGTGGGTGTATTGGTGCCGCCGTTGCCGGATATTTGAGGTGTTGGTACACCTGTTTGCTGAATTGCTCCAAGCTTACCCCCAAATTCCTCGGTTACATAGACCGTATTGTTGCTATCAACGGCAAGTCCATCGTGCGGATGAGAATTTGGTGCGAACGTAGTAGGTGCAGAGTACGCGCGCGTATTAGGATTGAACGAATAGATGCGGTCCGCAAGCGAATCATCGAGCCAAACAGTGCCGCCACCATCGACGCCGATGCCCGAAATGTGTGACCCAGCACAGCCACCAGCCGTTTGACAGGGCGTTAGATATTCCGCGACACCATTAGAGGCGTTGGGTTGTGCTTGACTGATGATCAAACGCCCAATCCTGCTATTGGTCCCTTCAGACCACCAGATATTTCCCTGATAATCATATGCAAGCAGGTGAACAGTGGTATTATTACCTGGATTAATAGTCAGATATTCCTTAATATTGCCGGTTGTCAATGTACCAGACGCGGGCGGTAGAAAGCTACCAATGCGCGCAGCCTGTGTGCTATTTTCGCTAAACCACATCTGGCCCGTCGAAGGATCGGGTCCAGTAATACCGTAGGGCTTGCTATTGCCAAAGGGCGTTGCTATCTCGTGAAATTGTCCGTTGCTAAACTCGCCGATTTGATTTGCTAGTAACTCTGTGAACCAGAGATTGCCATGTGCATCGAAGGCAAGGTCGAATGGCGCAGCACTTGCCGTCGGCACCGACCACTGGTGCCATGTATGACTACTTGGAATAAACTCACCAATCGCATTCGTCGTTGGCTCAGTGAACCAGACATTTCCATTCGCGTCGGTTGCAACAAAAAAAGGACTACTAAAACCTGCTGGCTCTTGAAAATTGTTCACAATGTTAAACGTGGAACGATTGACTTGCGCGATGCTTCCCTGCACAACACTGCTACAAGTAGGAGTTGGATCACATCCTGGTTGAGCAACCCATTCGTTTCCATTGGAATCAAATGCGATACCCCACGGGTCTGCTCCGGGAGCATTAATTTGCTGCAGTGCTCCCGCAGTAGCGTGTGCTGTATGATGCGCAATATCGAAAAATGTAAATATAAGCGCGCCAATGACACACATGGTCGCAAAAACGATTGATAAACGAAGAGGTATACCTATTTTTTGTCTTGATAGAAAAGATACTAATGTATACATAAAATATTCTAAACACCTCCTATAGAAGGTAACGGTTCGGATTAAGCAGCGTAACCAGATAGCATAATAGTTTGTTGATGAAGTGTTTAGCTTATGTATTCTTATCGACATCGCTGCGTATTTATTGAGTGCATGGCTCAGGCAGGTATATACCCAGTTTAGCCAGCAACACCTCAACTCGAAATGGCTTACTCACCCAGTCAGATGCACCAGGAATGTCAGAACTGCTTGTAATGCGATGATCGGCTGTCATGATAACAATGGGAGTTTGCCTTGCCCATTCATGAGCCTTTACAGCTCTAGCAATGTCATAGCCTGAAACTTCAGGCATCATAAGGTCAAGAAGTATAACGGATGGCAAGCTTTGCCCTGTCCTCTGTAGCTCCTCTATGAATGGCAAAACTTTTGTACTATCAGAAAAACCCAGACTTGTATAACCTTCCGTCTCTAAGAGCAGCATAACAACTGAAAGAATAGCAGTATCATCGTCGACGACAAGCACATATGGTTCTTCAGGAATAGCGAGAGTTGCATCTTCCATTGCAACTGTTTGCGTGGTATTCATTATAAAAGCCCCTCCACAATTCTACATAGCACAACAATTTGACTACAAATAGGTATAGATTTAGTATAGCAACACAACCAAATTTTCACACATTCTTATAGTAGAAAATAGATAATGCCAACCTGACAATCAGGTTGGCATTATTCGATGTATTGATGTATCTACTTTGAGGATATGCGACGGTTACGACGATATAATATGCCCGCACAACCTAACATTGTCATTGAAATTGCATAACCAAAGACCGCAATCCAGAGCCATATGCTAATTGAATTGTGTCCGTCAACATGTGCATCATAAAGTGTGTTCTTAAACAACGATACTGTATCTGTATGTTGCGTACCTGCTGTTGGAGTTAGGCCCGGTGTAGTAGTCGGTGCAATACCAACCGTTGGTGTGATACCAATAGTCGGCGATGGCCTGATGCCAATCGTGGGCGATGGTTGCTGCGTTGGCTGAATGGTCGGCTTCACATCAATGGTTGGTGTAATTGGAACAGGCGTTTGGCCAACTGGTGTTGGTAGAATACCACCGCCACCAGCACCCGATGTTGCTGTCGGTGTAACTCCTGGAGCGGCGGAGGTCGGCGTTGGCGATGCTGCTTTACCCATAGGGGCGGGCGAGATGTCTACAGTGATGGTAACAGTGTGCTTTGTTGCCGCGTCATAGGCTGTAATCTGGTGAACACCCCCCTTTGCTCCCGCGCCGAGCATAAGGTACAGCGAAAATGATCCCTGTGTATCAGTCGCGATTGTATCTGGACGACATGGTAGTGATGCATCATAGGTAAAGTTTGCAGTATTATTAGTTGTAAATCCTTGCCCACGTAGATAAATAGGCATATCCGGCAGTAACAGCGCATTGTCAACTAGTGTGAGTTTTAGACCACTCGCTGAAACAACCGTTGTTGTGTTACATCGGGGACTATTAGCATTTTGGGCTGTGCAAGACGATTTTGTCGTTGTTGTTGTTGTACTGGCAGATGTACCGGACATTTTGCTGCCACCCGCACTGATACTCGATAAGCCTGCATTTAGCCAGCCTGTGCTGAGCAAAGTAGCAAACAAGAGTACACATGTGACCCCAACCAGCACTATCGTTCCACTAAGCCAGAGCAGAAACTCGATACGGCCAGGATACAAAAGCCACCAGCGCAAGCGATCAAGAGGGTTAAGCGAGAGAGCACTTTTGCGTTGCCCACGACTAGCAATACGTTTCGCCATCAACGAATTTTTGCCTTGTCCGGTCGTCCATGATCTTGCCTCATCAAGAGCTTTAGAAGAACTGCTTTCGACAATCGCACGAGGTATGCGTACACGTTCCAGAAAGTCAAGCTTCTGATTTCCAACAGGTGCCCGGAGTACTGGAACTGTTGTAGCCCCTGGAGGGAGCGTAGCAATCTCGTCTATAGTTGGTGGCGCGGGAAGTGTCACGCTCTTTTGACGCTGGGATTGTACAGGTTGTGTGAAAATAAGCGAGAATAAGCCGTTCTTTTCTTTGTTTGGCTCGGAAGTTGCTGGGGATTTTTCCACAGTTGACGTATGCTTGATGAGTGGAGGCACGGTATCTAGTTCTGCAATATCTTCGGTCACACGCGGTGGTGGCATTGTGTCTAGCTCATCAAGTGTTAGCTCAACAGCCGCAGCAGGGTGCGCAAGCGAAAGCGATGAGAGGCTACTTTCTGCCTCATAATCTGGTAATTCGTATTGCCACATTGTAGGGGGCGGCAATGTAGGTATGCGCGTCACATCAGCATCTTGTGTTTGCGCCTGGCTACGCGCATAGCGGGGACGTACTCTCGTAGAGCGTGTGGCCTTCACTGCTGAGGCGCGCGCTGGAATTGGTGTTTGCGGATTGCGAATGACGCGTTGCTCTTTTTTGATATAGGATGCAGAGATATTTTGCTGGGCCAACGGATCAATCCAAACGGAGGCACGGGGGCGCACAGGAGAGCGAGAGGTTCCCTCATCTTCCGGCTCAACAGGTGTAAGCCACCTATTCATCTGCATACACTTCTTCCTTTATCAATACAGCAGAAATAAACACACTTCTGCTTTTAAAAAATCGCTCGGAGTTTTGTAGGAAAAGGTTTTTAAGAGTTTCCGGGCTTCTATAAGGTCTGTCTAGTGCAAATAAACGCGCCTCAAGCATATTTTTGTTTGAGAACGTGAGGACTGATCATGATGTCTCACAACATATTCTGGATACGGTAGGGACCGCAATAAATACCTAGCATTTAAAATAAAGTTCAACCCACCGCCGGGATAAAATC
>CAXTUE010000043.1:6726-14155 GCA_964247355.1 uncultured Ktedonobacteraceae bacterium
GACCGCATTCATCACGTCCATTTGACAGAAAGATGCCACCACGGACGTGATGAATGCGGTCCCTACCTCAGGCACATCCACATTTTTTCGTGAAAATGCATTAACACGTCCTGCTGGCGTTACGATTATTGAGTAGGGCGCGATAATGCACTTTAACAAAATACTGGGGTAAATGGTTCTAGCAGCCGCCCATAAGGGAACTAGCCCTACTATACATGTCATCATATAGCAGCGCTAATCCCCTTGTGGGCGTCCGTTGTATCCTCAAAGTAATTTTTCAACCTGCATAATCTGTTCCTAAGAGATGTGGAAATTTACGCAGCATATGGAAAAATTTCATGCACTTGAAGAGGAGTCAGAAGATGCTTGTATTGTCTCTTTCATGCTAGAGTGCGGAACTAGCACGTTTGTTCCGCTTTTTGCACAATTGGCATGAATATTGCAACAGTAGAACATGGGGGGGATACTCGGAAATGTTTCGAGCATATGCTGCATAGAATAGTTCAATTGTATTGTATTAGTTTTGGCAGCATGTATCTCCGGTTACCAAGTTGTGGAATGTGGATTAGAGGAAGGTAAAGGAGTAAATATATGGTAGCCATTGTGGAAACAGTATACTCGCGTGTGTCAGGGGATTTCACACGGACTACAAATTCCAGCAAGGTGTTCAATCGGGGCAAGGATACAAAGCGGATTTCAACACATGAGACCGCCGCAAAGCCGAGGACAATAAAAAAGGGTGTGGCCAAAAACAATATCAACTCTCAAAAAGACTTGCTAGATGTCGCTGACTTCTCGTTGAGTGACTACGACGACTATATAGAAAGTGTAGCAGATACCGATGAAGTTGTAGAGGCAGAAAGCGAAAATGAGGAAGATAACTGTGAGGTGGACAATGCGATTCGTCAGTATCTCGGCGAGATCGGACGTTATCCGCTTCTGACAGCAGAGCAAGAAATGCGTATCGCACTGCGTATGGCAAACGGCGATATGCAGGCCCAACAGCAACTTGTAGAGGCGAATCTACGCCTCGTTGTAAGTATCGCGAAACGGTACAACAATCATGGCCTCTCACTGCTCGACCTTGCTCAAGAGGGCAACCTTGGTCTTATACGAGCCGCACAAAAATTTGATCCTGCACGTGGATTTCGTTTCAGCACGTACGCAACGTGGTGGATTCGACAAGCCATTAGCCGGGCCGTGGCGGAGCATACACGCACCATTCATATTCCCGTGCATGTTGTAGAGCTGATCTACAAAATGAAGCGCATAACACGCCAACTCTACCAGGACCTGGGGCGTGATCCCTTGCCGGAGGAGATCGCCACTGCACTCAATGTCACCAAAGAGCGTGTAGTGGAACTCCAGGGTATGGCGGAGACTCCAATTTCGCTTGATGCTCCATTAATTGACGACGAGCAGTACCATCTTGGTGATACATTAGTGGATACACAAGCAATGGCGCCAGCCGATGCGGTAACACATCAAGTCTTACGTGAGCAGATCAACTGCGCCTTAGAGGTGTTGAGTCAGCGCGAACGCCAGGTGATTGAACTCCGCTATGGCTTACAGGATGGCTACTGCCACACATTAGAGGAGTTGAGCACACACTTCAAACTTACACGTGAACGTATTCGACAAATCGAGGTAAAGGCCCTGAGAACACTGCGTCAACCTATTCAAGTGCATTTGTTGCGTGACTTTGCCTGATCTCATCTTTTTTTTTAAAAACTTCTCCAAAAAAGGCTCTGGCTAAAAACTTTTTCCCAATAGCCTTTTGTGCAGACGTTTTAAACAAAAATCATCTCTCTTCAACAATCTGCAACAACACTCCGTTTAGTTGAATGGATGGCCAAGAGATGTATAGTACCGGCATGATTTGCGGCAAGCCAGTACTATACATCTCATACTCTGTTGATACGTCCATTTATGCAAGTATCATTCTATACTGCATTGTAATTGCGTATTTCTCTTTTAACTTGTTATTTGCCTGGTATTTACACTGCTTTAACAAACACTGAGTACACTGAATACGCACGTAGAACTGTATCCGGTCAGGAGTAATAGTATATGGAAAGTGACCTACAGGTGGTAGGGACTGTGCGAGCGTCACATTCTTCACCACAAAAGCGATCTCGACGCTGGCGCGATGCCGGACAAGCCTACTTATATTTATTGCCCGTCTTCGCCATTCTGGGCGTCTTTGCCTATGCCCCCTCGCTTTTCGTGTTTTATATGAGTCTCTTCAAATGGAATTTTCTCAATCGTGGTGCTCAGCCCTTTATTGGTCTGGATAACTACACCTTTCTTTTTCATGACCCGAATTTCTGGCAATCGGTACAGGTGACATTGATCTATGTCGTCGTCTCCGTTCCACTCCATCTCTTTATCTCGCTCTTCCTCGCGATTCTGCTGATGTCCGGTATTCGTGCAAGGGCGTTCTGGCGACTTGCAATCTTCACTCCGTTTATTACTCCGCTCGTCGCCACCACTACCATATGGTACTGGATGTTCGACAACTATCATGGCCTGTTTAACGGAATTCTGCGGCTGATGCACCTGCATCCTATCGACTGGTTAGGCGATCCCCACTGGGCACTGGTGAGCATCATCTTGTATACGACGTGGAAATCTGTTGGCTTTAGCACAATTTTATTTATGGCAGGACTGGGCAATGTCTCGCCCGCTCTTGCGGAAGCTGCTCGTGTGGATGGCGCGAATCCATTTCAGGTGTTCCGGCATATCACATGGCCCCTGCTCTTACCCATTACGCTGGTCGTCTTGCTGCTCGGCACTATCGAAGCATTCAAAATGTTCCAGCCTGTCTTCCTTTTCGTGGGTGCTGAGGGTGGACCCGGCAACGCCGCTCGTACGCTTGGTCTTTACCTGTTCTCACAGGCATTCTCCACCAACTCTCACGATGGTCTTGGGGCTGCTGTCTCCGTTGTCATCTTCTTACTGGTCTTCACAATTTCCGTCACACAACTGGTTTTCACGAGACGAGATGTAAACGCGGCTTATTAGAGAGGGAAGAGAAAAATTATGGCTACTGTACCAACAATTCCACCTATGGCAACCGTCACAACACCAAAGAGTCGTTCAAGACGCCTCCGGGGGCGCGTCCAGCAACCGTGGACAGCACTACGCTACATAGCGATCAGCATTGCGGCACTGTTCGCAATCTTTCCTCTGTACTGGATGTTTGTCTCGTCGCTGCTTACCACACATTCCGCCTATTCAAGTATACCCGTCTTTTTCCCGGAGTGGCAGTGGACAAACTATGCGCGCGCGTGGAGCATGGCACCGTGGATACACTACTTTCTCAATAGTATTTTTATCGCTGGCTGTACAGTGGTTTTGGCGGTGGTTACGTCGCTACTCGCTGGCTATGCCTTTGGCATGATGAAGTTTCCTGGACGACAGGTGCTTTTTCTTGCAATTCTGGCACTCATCATGATTCCCTTCGAGGCAACGCTCATTCCGAGTTATCTCATTATATCGTCGCTCGGCTGGATCGATACGTATCAGGCTCAGATCATTCCGTTTGGCGTTAGCATTTCAGGTATCTTCCTGTTGCGTCAATTCTTCCTCTCGCTTCCCGATTCGCTCTGGGAAGCAGCCCAAATCGACGGCTGTTCGCGCTTCAAATTTCTCTGGCTTGTCGCGGCACCATTGGCCCGCCCGGCCCTTGCCGTTGTTGCGTTACAGGTGCTGATTGGTAGTTGGAATGCATTCATCTGGCCTTATCTCGTCACTAGTTCAGATGCTCTGCGTCCTGTTGAAGTCGGTCTACAGGCGTTTACGACTGCAGAGGGTACTGATCCAACTGCACTTGCGGCTGCCGCAGCCTTTACTACGCTACCCATTCTGATTATCTTTCTTATTGCTCAAAAACAATTTATCGAAGGAATTTCAGTGGGTAGCACAAAGGGATAATTTCTCCACCAGTTTTCACTGGCCCGCCGTTCTATTGAACGGTTGGGATGTGTTGATACATAGAAATGCATCTTTTATTCGTTTTTCGTTTAGCTATTTTTCTTAAAAAAGGAAAACAAGACTCATGCATCGCAAATGGTCTCTTACAGCCTATGTTATCGCAATGGTAACAATGCTCCTCTTGACGGCCTGTGGTGGCTCGTCAACCGGCAACACGAGTAGCAGTTCGACAAGTAGCGCACCGGGAGTCCTCGACTCAAGCAAAAAGTATACCGTCAATTTCTGGGACGCCTTTGCTTCTGGTGCCAACAAGACCTCTGTTGAGGCACTGACAAAGCAGTATATGCAGCAGCATCCAAATGTGACGGTTAACGTGCAGGCATACGACTCGTATGCCACATTAAAAACTAAGATTACCGCAGCAGTTGCCGCTGGTAAGCCACCCGCAATTTCACAGGTCTACGAAGAGTGGGCGACTCAGTACCAGCAGGCAAACCAGATTGTCTCGTTGCAGCCTTTCATCTCCGGCAAAAATGGTCTGAGCCAGAGCGATCTCTCTGACTTCTATCCCAGCCTCTTGAAGGATGGTCAACTGAACAATACACAATACATGTTGCCATTCAATAAAAGCCTGATCGTGCTCTACTACAATGTCGATGCACTTAAAACGGCGGGTATCAATCCTCCAACAACTATGGACGAAATGATTGCCGACCTGACAAAGGTTACAAAGCCCGATGGCTCCCAATGGGGTCTCTCGTACACACCCGATGTTGACTTCTGGTCAATTCTATATAAGGGACTTGGCGGTACAGATTTTGTCTCTGCCGATGGGAAAAAAGTTACCTTCGCTGATGGCAATAATGCGGCGGCTGCAAAACAAGCTCTTGGAGAACTCGCACCGCTTGTGCAATCAAAAGCTCTTCATGTTACTACTGGCAATTCCTGGCAAAACGACTTTGCTTCGCAGAAGTCGCTTTTCGCGGTTAGCTCGATTGCAAGCTATCCTTTCATTAAGAAAGCTGTAGGTAGCGCGTTCCAATTTAATGAAGCACCTGTTCCTGCTGGCCCAAAGGGACAATTCACAACTCTGTTTGGCACCAATCTGGCAATTTATGCTGGCGTAGATGCTGATACACAATCGGCGGCGTGGGATTACATGAAGTTTCTTACCAATCCTGAGACGAACGCATCGTTTGTGGAGCAGACGGGCTATATGCCTATTCGCCAGTCCGCCTTTAATGGCTCAACGCTGCAGAGCTACTACGAAAAGAACCCCGCTCGTAAAGCTGGTCCTCAGTCGCTACAATATGGCTTTGTAGCCTCAACCGTGCCAGCCTGGGACCAGTGCCGCAACATTATCTCGAATGCCTTCACCAGCGTTCTCAAAGGGCAATCGACAGCCGACGATGCTTTCAATAAGATGGTGTCAAGCAGCAATGCCGCCCTGTCACAAGGTTAGTATATTCAAGGCTCCCAAACAAAAAGAAGGTCGCAACACGTTGCGATCTTCTTTTTGTTTGAGGAACTAAACTCATTTTTTCATCGTACTATACTGTGTAAATACACTTTTTTATGACTGGTTTCCCCTACCGTTCCCTGTTATAATGCTTTCTAATCACGTTACTACTCACAAGGATTTGCCAATGGCTCGCCGCTTTCGTCCACAAAGTACCCCAGGGGAAAATGTCCGCATCGTCGCACGTTCTGTACCCTGGAAATTGCTTCTTCTGATTCCAGTTCTTGTTGCACTTGCCATCCCTACCTAACTCGTCGCTGCCAATGCAGGCAAAGGTGTAGTTCCTGGTATCACAAAGTTTTTCTATGGTTTATCTGCTCCTACTTCTCAGACCATCCCAACACCACTGCCTGCTTATCCGACTGTGTTACCTCAGGCTGGCTCTCTGCTTTACACCGCGCAGGGCGGCGACTCCTGCGATAGCATTCTGACCTATCAAATGCGCATGGCGAATGCTGGGCAAGTCTTCAGCGACGTGAACCCAAATACGGTCAAAGCTCTGAATAGCTCGCTTGGTCAGGATTGTCATGCCTTGCAGCCGGGTATGGTGCTTCCATTATCTCCACAGTATCCCTTAATTGCCTTAGGTGGCGTTGTACAAAAAATTAACGCGAACACACCTCAGCAGGTCCTGCCAACACCATTGATCAAAACCTCTGGTCAATCGTTGCCCGCCGACTGTACAGGTGGTTGTTTGCTTACAGTCAAGGTTGCGCCACAGGTTGTTGTTCATGTACTAGTGAACACAACAATCGTTATCAAAGTTGGCTCGTGGATATGGACACAGGCTACGCTTGCGCGCAAGAATGTATCAGGCTTTCCCGACTATCCCTATGCGGACCCCAAAGCCTCGCTTGATGGTATGACGCTCCGTGCCTGCGACTTTCAAGCCGACGATGTGCACGACGACAACTCGCTCTCCTGCGATCAGCTTACGCCTAACTCCATCGACGATGATGGAGGGGCCTGGCTCCTCAGCGTCACTGGACCTTCCGCGCTTGACCACTGGCACTATGGCATCCATTTCCCAACGGGAACAAGAGCCTTGGTATGGCTATCCAGCGAGAACGGTGCCCTCAAATTCCATAAGGGCAATCCGTTATATAAATATGATGATGGTACTCATGTCTATGTAAAGGCGTAAACTGATTATTGCTAAATCCTGCATTCGTTCAAGGATGTTTTTCTATAACGCGAGGAGGAAGCAATGAATGGAAAGTCCCGACTGAAAATTGAGCGTGAAAGGCGTGGTTGGTCTCAAAGTGTAGTTGCTGAGGCGGTTGGCACAGACCCTACTACTGTTGGTCGCTGGGAGCGAGGAGTTTCCTTTCCATACCCTTTTTTTCGCGAAAAGCTTTGCGCGCTATTCGGAAAAAACGCATATGAACTAGGACTGGTACAAAACACAGGCGGTGAAGCACCTCCTCCAAAGACGGCATTTCGCGATCTATCTATTCCTCAACTGTTGCTACAAAAGGAAGAAATTCTTGGTCGGAGTGAGTTACTCTATTCGATACAGCATCGCTTGTTTGCCGGTGACAGTAGTACATCGGTAGCTCTGTATGGACTACCAGGAGTCGGTAAAACTACACTTGCTCTACAGGTAGCGCATGACGAGAATGTTGTATCTCGCTTCCATGACGGCATACTCTGGGCTGGATTAGGCACTGCGTCAAATGTGCTAGGCCATTTAAGTCGGTGGGGAAGATTTTTAGGTGTTGCATCATCAGAAACCGTAAAGCAAGGAACAGTTGATAGCTGGGCTATGGCTCTTCGCTCTTGCATCGGCACACAGCGTATGCTTTTGATTCTCGACGATGTTTGGAAAGTAGAGGATGCGCTAACCCTCATGGTTGGTGGACCTCAGTGCTCGTATATCATCACAACACGCTTTCCACACATTGCTTATCAGATTCCAGTAGATAGCAATAACGTGCTTTCCGTACAAGAATTGAGCGAGCAAGACGGCATTGC
>CAXTUE010000044.1:0-14046 GCA_964247355.1 uncultured Ktedonobacteraceae bacterium
AGCCTATGCGCATTCTGTTCGCCGATAAGTGGCACACAGAAATATTGGCAAATAGCGAATAACGCACTAAAGCCCGCGAGCAGGTCTGCGCGCGGCATGTGGTCTAGCTGGGAACCGTCAGTGACCTCAAGATAGCCAGAAGGGGCAATCTTCAAACTCGCGAAAGCAGGAAACGCAGACGAACAATCCTCAAGGATATCACATAAGACACTGAATGCTTCTTGCGGACCAACAAGCTGTGAGACTGCGAAGGAAACGCGGCGTGTACCCTCCATCAGAATACGCCACTCTAACGGCGTGATAAGTTGTTGTACCACAGGAGTTGAAGTGAGTTCGCCTTCAATGACGTTTGCTCTTTTCGGCTCTGGCTTTGGCATAGAGACAAGACCACGCTTATTCAGCGCGAGCAACATAGCATTGAGGAGTTGCACATAGGTTTCACCAAGTTCAGCTACCTGAACCTGCGGGGCTACTCCACGGTCAAAACGGGCAGAGGCGTGAGTCCATTCTTGTAATTCAAGTAGAATCATTCGAGTATCTCCACGGTTTCCTACAACCTGAACCAATCGACCTGCCCTAAAATAGAGATGTGCGACGCTCAAACGTTCTATATTGCGTAAAGAAAGACGACCAAATGCATGAGAACGTCTAATATGGTACACGACGTATGCTAGTTCACGCAGGGAACCTCGCCATGCGGGTCCAAACGAACTAGTGTGAGGCACAGAATATATCGCTTTCTTTCGCCATTATATTTGAAGCACTAGATGGTGCAAATTTTGGAGCAAGCGGCACACCATCCCACCAATTGCCCCTCCACCTCATGCACATCGCTTAACTGGCGCGCACAAGAACAGACATAGCCGTGAAAGCGAGCAGGATTACCAAATACAAGTGTGTGCGGTGACACATTCTTCGTCACGACTGAACCAGCACCGATGAGTGCAAATGCGCCTATAGTGACGCCACACACAATAACAGAAGCGGCACCAATCGAGGCTCCATACCTCACCAGTGTAGGAGTAATTTGCCAATCATCAGCACTTTTTAATGCACCGTCAGGAGTAATAGCTCTAGGGAATAAATCGTTTGTAAAGCAGACGTGGGGACCAACAAATACGCCATCCTCCAACGTTACACCTTCAAAAATTGATACATGATTTTGAATTTTTACCCGCGAACCGATATGGACATGTGTGTCAATGTATACCCCTTTACCAATGTTACATTGTTCGCCGATGGACGCATGCTCGCGCACATGAGCCTGCCGCCAAATACGTGTTCCTTGCCCGACATGTGCAGCAGGTGAAACCTCTGCCGTCTGGTGAACATAAAATGATAACTCCGTCATATCGCTACATTCTCTTCTAACTAGAGTGGTACCTCATCTCTATATGGTATCCGCGCAATCTCTTGCTCAAGCTTTATATGTAGCAGAGTGGTGTAAGTCTGCTGGGCAGTGGAGGCAATGAGAGACGCGTCTTCAGCCTCCCACGCCTTCCATGCTGCCTGTAGGTGTTGCAAGGAAGTATTGACTGATTGCTCTACCGTTGCCACTCGTTTCTCTTGTTGAACTTTCCAAATCTGCTGCGAACGCTTCAACACGTTCTCCCATGTCATCTGACGTGTATAGAGCACTCTCGCACGGTGCCTCTGCACTAGAAGTACGATTATTGCACTTGTAAAAGTTGCTACCAGCACAATAGTACTAACGAGTAGTGCTGCACTGCTCATAAGCTACTCCTCCGCAACTTCTCAGTGAACAGTTACAGCAACCGGCAAACGCTCTTGCTTTTCGAGAGCCTCTTGCGCCGCCGCTAGCACATTTACCACCGCCAACCCTACACTCCCATTTGCTCGTGGTTGTGTACCATTGCGAATAGCAGACACAAAATCTTCACATTCGAGTCGCAGAGGCTCAATCCAATCGATATGCGGAATAGTGATAGCACCATAGCGGTAGGATACCACCGGGTCGGCAGCAACATCAGCACCCTTGTTATAAATCTTGATCATTTCTGATGGATTGGTATCATCATATACAACCATGCGAGCATCACCAATAATGGTCACGCGACGAATTTTGCAAGGATGAAGCCAGCTCACATGAATATGCGCATTCATACCATCAGTGTAGCTTAAATCAAGATGTGCAATATCATGAATATGAGGTTGTATATGTGCATTGGCCTGCACTTTAATCTGTTCTGGTGCTTTGCCAAAAAGGTACAACAGTATCGATACATCGTGCGGCGCAAGGTCCCAGATCACATTGATATCACTGCGAAATAACCCAAGGTTTACGCGCTCGGTCTCAACGCAATAAATCTTGCCCAGATCGCCGCTCTGTACGAGCTTACGCAATTCGTTCACAGCAGGACTGTACTCGAAGGTGTGCCCTACCATCAACACACGGTCCTGTTGCCGGGCAAGAGCGATCAGGTCCTCGGCCTCTGCAACACTGGCAGTAAGAGGTTTCTCCACCAGAACATGCTTGCCATGCAAGAGTGCCTCGCGAGCAAGGCGATAGTGAGTTCGCACAGGAGTTGCAATCACAACGGCATCAACATTTTTTGACTGTAGCATATCCTGTACGTTTGTTGTCAACTCTACACCCGGCATGCCCTTCGCTGAAGCAAGGCGACGCTCGTCTGTGTCTGCGATCATCGTCACTTCAGCGTGAGCGAGGCTTTCCACATTACGAGCGATTTTTGGTCCCCAGTAACCCCATCCAATAATACCAAAACGAGTGTTTATCATTGTAAGTTAATTCCTTTATTGCTTCTTTATAAAACAAATATGTATATTACCTGATGCTAGATATGTTTGACCCAGCATGCTTTTTCACCGCGTTGACTACAAGATGTCTCTGCTCTTCCGTCATTTCAGGGTATATAGGGAGTGAGATGATATGTTTGGCCAATGCTTCTGTATGAGGTAACAGTCCAGGGCCATAGCCATACTGGGTGGCTGCATGTTGTAAATGAATAGGAATAGGATAATGAATGGTTGTGCCGATGCCTTCTTGTTCCATAGCAGCACGGAATGCATCGCGCTCCGACACACGAATAACGTAGTAGCAGTAGACGTGTGTAGCCCAGGGCTTTACTACAGGTACCGCCTCAACGATGTCGCGAAGCTGCTCCGTATATGCATTGGCATGAGCTTGACGGGCAGCGTTCCATTGCTCCAGGTGTGGCATTTTGATGTTGAGCACGGCAGCCTGCATTTCATCGAGACGTGCATTCACCCCCATAACCTCGTGATGGTATTTCACACGTGAACCATGATCGCGGAACATGCGCATTTTTTCGGCAAGTTCTGAGTCGTTTGTAGTGCAGATACCGGACTCACCAAACGCGCCGAGGTTCTTACTGAAATACAGGCTAAAACAACCGATATCGCCGAAGCTCCCCACACGCCGTCCTTTGTACATAGCACCATGCGCTTGTGATGCATCCTCGATAACGCGCAAATTGTGTGCGCGAGCAATATCCATAACGGGTTGCATTTCTACCGCATGTCCATAAAGATGGACAGGCATAATTGCACGGGTCTGGGGAGTTATAGCGGCCTCCAACAAATGCCAATCCATCAAATATGTTTCAGGATCAATATCAACAAACACCGGCTTTGCACCAACCATCGCAATGGCCTCAGCAGTCGCGATGAAGGTGTTCGATACGGTAACAACTTCGTCACCAGGACCAATATCGCACGCACGTAATGCTAACGCAAGAGCATCGGTACCAGAAGAAACACCAACGCCATATTGACATTGACTATATGAAGCAAAAGAATGCTCAAATGTATGTACTTGTGGCCCTAGAAAAAGGTGCATACTATCAAGAACTTCTTCAAACGCTTTCATTATGTCTGGTTTGAGCGAAAGGTACTGCGCTCGCAAATCAACAAGAGGCACTTTTAGAGTTGATGCCACATTGCCACTCCTTAGTTCACTAAACAATAGGAAATATTCATACTGTTCTCAACATCGTAACACTTCTAAGTAGCCAGATTATAACGAGATGGGTGAAAAACAGGTTAAGCTTATCTTAATAAGTGGAGAAGATGTAACCCATCATTTATACATGTCAATTCTTTAACCATGTTTGCATCTCTTTACCACATCTCCATATGAAAACCCACCAGTTCTCTACCTGCTTCACTTATCATTGCAATTGGGCATGTGTGGAGGAAAGTGCTGGGGAAGGTCGAACAATTCAACTTGGGAGGAACCTCAATGGCTGTTCAAACAGTTTCAGCGGTTTCATTAGAGGCAATAAACATTCGTTCAGGCTATCTCAAATCAAAGCGCGTGCTAGATTTTGCGTTCATCTTGCTTATCGCGCCTTTTGTTCTTCTTGTATGTATCGTTATCGCACTCTGTATTAAGTTGACCTCTGAAGGGCCAATGTTCTATCGTCAGAAGCGTATTGGGCAAGATGGCACAGCATTTGAAATGCTCAAGTTTCGCTCCATGTATACAAACAGTGACTCGGCTGCTCATCGTGAAAAGATTATCAAATATATGAGTGGTGAGAAATTGAATAACGATGGCAATACGATGCTCGCCTATAAAGATGCTAGAGACCCACGTATCACACCCATAGGACGTTTCATTCGCAAAACGAGTTTGGATGAACTTCCACAATTTTTAAACGTGCTACGTGGTGAGATGACACTAGTTGGCCCTCGTCCGCCTTTACCCTATGAAGTAGAGTTGTATGGCTCACGAGACTGGTTACGTCTCTCAGGTAAGCCCGGTTTAACAGGTACCTGGCAAGTGTATGGGCGTTCACGTGTCACATTCCAGGACATGGTTGAGATGGATATTAAGTACCTTCAAGATCAGTCGTTATGGGAAGATATCAAGCTCATCTTTCTTACAGTACCCGTTATGGTCTTTGCTCGCGGCGGTGCTTAGACGAGCAAAGACCTTCATTTTCTTTTATAGCTATTCGATCAATAATAAATACTATTTTGTGTTATATGATAACAATGGCAGTGAACGCAGAAGAAGAGGGTGTAAGAGAGGGCCGGTCCTCTTAACACTCTCTTTGTCATATTCTGACCTCTCAGCTCTCTGTAGGAGTAAACGCATGCGCTCAGGTTCAATCAGCACCGTAAAAATGGAACATCCTGTGTACTGATGAAGATATGAAACTACACGCTCATCCTTTGCTTCTGTCAGTGCAACGGTTAGCATGCCACGCTTTCCTCCGACAACAATGCAGCGATACCGCTTCATAATGTGCAAAGGTAATAGATACCGGTATCGTGGATCGATACGACGTAGTGTGGAAAGCCTTGGAATAATTTCTCGCCTCTCTTCTTTTGCCTTCGTAGTCATTGTACTACTGTCTGATTTCAGCACCGACTGTCTTTTTCCCATGCTTGTATACCTCCATATGTCCTGAAGTATATAGTTCTTCCCCTACCGCAAGTATACACAACACAGGTGTAGATGAGATGTTTAGGGAAAGAAAGAAATGGTTTCAAAAAGGTAAAGTCGGTAAAGAATTCCACGTGTTTTTTTAACATGAACAATCAGGGTGCCCCCCAAGGGAAAAACCCACCCCAAAAAAAGAAAAAACTCTTTTTTGGGGGGTGTTTTTTTGGGCGCGGCCCCCACCCTGGTCCCTGTCACCATAATGATTGACAAACGAATAGGAGCTTCTTTTGTTACAAGGAGACAACTCGAAGGGGACGTGCTACTTCCTCAACCTCTTCAGCAGAGCGCCTAATCATAGTATAGCCCACACCAGGAACGGTTAAGATATAATGCGGATTACTTGGATCAGGCTCCACCTTTTGACGTAAATGTCGAACATGCGCCTTGATTAAGCCTGCGTCTCCATCAGTATCATAACCCCAGACATGGGTGACGATCTGGTTCGCGGTACATACATCATTTGCATTTACCGCGAGCAAGTGAAGAAGCTTGCTCTCAGTTGGTGTCAGGCGCGCAGTTTTACCAAGAACGGTTACTTCATTATGAAGCGAGTCGACTTGTACCGGTCCAACAGTTACAATTGATGAAGGACGCTGATCTAATGTTGAACGTGCTCTCCTACTAACTGCACGAATGCGTGCAAGCAACTGCGAAGGAAAAAACGGCTTTCGTAAATAATCATCGGCTCCTGCATCCAGACACCGGACCTCATCCTGTACATCTTTACCGTCAGTAACGACAAGAATAAGGGCATCATGTTTGATGCGTAAATCTCGGCACATAGCTAATGTATCTACCCCTTTAAGAGAGGTATCAAGAATAACAAGGTCGGGCTTGCGTTCTAACCACTCCGTTTTAGCACGATCTGCTGTATATGCGCGATAGACTTCATAGCCAAGTGTTTTGAGCCAGCTTGTAAGCATTTCAACGATATCACGATCGCTGTCGATAACGAGTAGTTTCATCATGTCTCCCCTCTACCGATGGTTTGCCATAACATATTTTCATCATAAAAACTCTACAGTGTATATTGTTAGTATGTATATATATAGGAATGCAGCATCTTGATACATCATAACATACTTTCCGCACAGCTCTTTTCTTCGTACAATCCTTTATGCTTATTGTTGATAGTTGAGAGCTAGATACTATAACATGTATGTATATCTTTCTACATAGAGAACGAAGCACAACATGAGAAGTATCTTCACACAGAAAACACGACAGTAGATGGTATTTTCATAGGACAATCAGGTCTATCTCTAGCTCTCCAGTACAAATATAATATACCGTATCGTCATTTTCAATCTTTATAGAGGTATTTCTTCACATTTTCGAGAGGAGGGAGAAAAAAGGCGTCATTTCTGAAGATATGCAGCGTGGAGAATGCGCACACCTTTAGAAAAAGTTTCATAGGTCATAGAGCACGTGCTAGGCCGTTATCAGCAATGCCACGCCAACACCCAGGAGAGCACCAACAAAGACCTGAACTGGTGTATGTCCAATTAGTTCACGTAGTCGCTTCTCCGCCATTGGACTTCCTTGAAACGCCTCGTCTATCATTTGATTGAGAATACGTGCCTGAATACTTACGGCGCGACGCACTCCCGCTGCATCATACATGACAATACTTGCAATGACTACTGCAATAGCAAACGAGGCTGAGCCTAATCCCGCAACGCGCCCGGTTGCAGTCGCCATTCCTGTCACAAGAGCAGAGTGAGAGCTGGGCATGCCACCAGAAGAGACAAGACGGCTGAGAATAAGCTTACGTTGCCGGAATAAATCAAGAATCGTTTTAGAAACCTGAGCGACCGCCCACGCAACAAATGATGAAAGAAGAATATGGTTGTCCAACAGCGAATTTTGCACCATGACCATCCTTTTTAAATCTCGATTGGTTGGATATTCAGTGTTCCATCGCTTGCTACACTCAGTTGCTGAACGGACAGTTCAGCTTTCTGCAGAAGTGTATCACAGTGTTGTGCCAATTTCATACCCTCTTCATAATACTGCAAGGCACGCTCAAGCGGTAGTTTTCCATCCTGCAATGCTACAACAGCCGCCTCTAGTTGCTCATATGCTTCTTCATAAGACAATGATTCCATAGTGCAATCACTCCTCCACGTTGGGAATTTTTACTTGTCGGAAAGAGGACGAACCTCAACAGGAATGTGTCCATCCTGTACCTGAATTGTTAGCGTATCTCCTGGTTGCGCTTGCTGTACACTGGTCACTACCGTTTGATTGTCAGCTCGCCTTACAACGGCATAGCCGCGCGCAATGGTCAGGAGCGGACTAAGTGTGTGCAATTGTAAAGCGGCACCTCGCATATGCTCGCGCTTCAGAGCAAGCATATGCTGCATACGCCCCTGTAATCGTTCTAGCGTATCATCAAGTTGTTGGTGTCGGCTGTCGATTAAGGAGCGAGGGCTGGCGCGTTGCAAATCGCGTTGTGTGCGTTCAAGCTCTTCTCCTAGATCGAAGAGATGTTCCTCCATTATGTCGTAGAGCATTTGTTGCTTCGCGCGTACATCCATGCGCCACTCGGCAATATCTGGCACGGCAACCGTCGCGGCAGCCGTTGGTGTCGAAGCTCGATGGTCGGCGACGAAATCGGCAATAGTGAAATCGGTTTCGTGTCCAACACCGCTAATAACGGGAATGCGCGAACGGGCGATGGCACGGGCCACCACTTCCTCGTTAAAGGCCCACAATTCCTCAATGGAGCCGCCACCACGTCCAACAATCACGACTTCGGCTTCGCCATGCTCATTTAATAAATCAAGTGCTGCTGCGATTGAGGCCGGAGCTTCCGCGCCCTGTACGAGCGATGGAGAAAGAAGAACAGAGGCGAGAGGATAACGGGTTCGTAATACGCGTACCATGTCACGTAGCGCGGCAGCTTGTGGTGAGGTAACGATACCAATAAGTGATGGTTGAGATGGCAGAGGACGTTTGCGCTCTGCATCGAAGAGTCCTTCGGCAGACAGTTGTGCTTTCAGGCGTTCAAAACGTTGGAAGAGGATACCTTCGCCAAGCAGCTTAACAGCATCAACATAGAACTGCAATTTGCCGTCGCGCTCATAAAAGGCTACACGCCCGTTAACAGCGACCGCCATACCATCCTGTAGAGATGGTGCCGATGAGCGCAGACGTGCATGCTTGAAGAAGACACAGGAAAGCTGGGCCTCGTCCTCTTTCAACGTGAAATAGCAATGTCCAGAGCCATAAGTCTTGCAGTTAGAGGTTTCTCCATGCACCCAGATATTCTGTAGAATATCGTTGCGATCCAGCAATTCTTTTAAATATAGTGAGAGTTCTGATACACTTACAACAGAGGAGGCTTCTGTATAGTCGAGCATATGTTTATGCCCCTTCCGCCGTATTGATGGTCATGAGATGCTGCCCATACTCTACGGCCTGGCCCTCTTGCACAAGAATATCTACCACGCGTCCAGCTTTTGACGTTTCCACTTCGTTCATCACGTTAAGCGATTGAATCGTTCCCACAAGCTGTCCAACCTTCACATTGTCGCCTATAGCGACGAGCGTTCCCCCCTTTGGCTTTGCCCACGTGTGAAAGATACCAACGAGTGGTGCCACAACATGAAATGTTGTCTCGACTGGTGGAGTGACTTCTGTACTTGCTGGCGTCGAGGAGAGAGGGAGCACAGTCGGCGACGTATACATGTCGGACTGCTCGGTTGCCTTTGCCTTACGCAAAACAAGGCGTGTTCCTGCTTTGATACGCTTCAACTCAATCTCTGAAACGTTGGTCGCGTCGAGCAATTGCACCAGTCGTTGCAATTGCTCAACGGTCATATGCTCGTCCGGCTCATACACGCTGTCTGAGTTCAGTTCTTGCTCATCAGAACTTTGCCAATTTTCATTCATGATGCTACAACACTCCACACATTACTTTATGGCATTCAAGCTGCTTATTCAGCAGATATATACTCAGGCGCGTTCAACATATGCGCCACTTGTCGTATTGACCCGAATCAAGTCGCCGTTCGTGACAAACAACGGTACTTGTACTACAAACCCTGTTTCGGTGGTTGCAGGCTTTGTACCACCCGTTGCAGTATCGCCCTTAAAACCTGGCTCGGTATAGGTGACGCGCAACACAACTTTTTCTGGCGGCTCCACCGAAAGTGGCTCCTCCTCGAAGCGTACAAGATCAAGTTCGATATCGTCGATGAGATAGTTTTTAGTATCACCCAGTTGTGCCGAGGTAAGTACAATATCATCATACGTACTCGTATCCATGAAATGATATTGATCGCCATCCTGATACTGATAGGTGACGGTCGTGCGGTCCAGGTAGACGCGCTTGAACTTATCGCCTGCATCACAGGTACGGTCAATTGTCGAGCCTGTACGCAGATTGCGCAGTTTTAAGCGCACAATCGCACCACCACGCCCCATTTTTATATGTGACCAGTCAAGGATACTGCATAACTGGTTTTCAAATTCGATTGTTACGCCCTTTTTCAGGTCGCCTGTGGAAATCATAAAAGAAACTCCTTAGCACGTTTCAATTGAATTTTTCTCTCGTGCTTTTTCTGTTATTCTATTTCTGTATCACTAAATCGGTTGGTGATTGTGTCAATACCTCAACACCATCAGCTTTGAGCAACACACAATCCTCTACCCGTGTTCCGCTCCATCCTGGAATATACACCCCAGGTTCAACGGTTACAATAGCACCAACAGGAAGCAGGACATCCTCCGGTGCGCGTTCCGAGAGGTGGGGGTCTTCATGAATTTGTAAGCCGACACCGTGACCAGTACTATGTACATAATATTCGTCTAAGCCTGCCATTGCTAGCGCGTTGCGGGCCAGCGCATCAGCAGCTTTGCCGGAGACACCTGCTCGTAAGCCTGCCTCACACGTCTTCATGGCATTCAAGACGGCATCATATACCTCGCGCATGCGCGGTTCATTCGGTTCACCAAGACAAATAGTACGCGTCATATCGGCACAATAACCCTTATAGCGAGCACCCATGTCAATCGTGATCAGTTCTCCGCGTTGAATGCGTCGTTGCCCTGGATGCGCATGTGGCATTGAGCCATTTGGACCGGAGGCAACAATGGACTCGAACGCAAGGCCATCGGCACCTAATTCTACCATCTTGCGCGTGATTTCCATCTGCACCACTTTCTCCGTCATACCCGGTTGAATCCATTGACAGAGATGTGCAAATGTTTCGTCAGTAATCGCGATGGCGTGTTTGAGCACTTCAATTTCGGCAGGTTGCTTAACCTGCCGCATTATTCCAACAATATCCTCGTCGAATGGCAAGAACTCATAGTTGCCCTGACCAGCAGCTTGAAATTTCGCATATTCTCCGTAGAGCAGAGCCATCGACTCGAAACCAATCTTCTTCCAGCCATACTTCTGAGCAAGGGTTGCAAAAGCTGGCGCGTATTCGCGAGATTCAGGAACGATTATCTCCCATCCCAAAGCTTCGTTCGTTGCAACTTCTCTATACAGACTATTCGTCAAAAGCAGTTGTTGCTCTTGACTGATAACCAGCAAGCCAGCCCCCTCTACATCATCATTGAGCCACCCGCTCAAGTAGGAACGGCTCTGTGGCTGTGTGACAAGAAAGGCGTCTATACCTTGCTTTTGTATCCATGCGCGAAGTTGTGTAATGCTTTCCTGGCTCATACTCTCCTCTTTACTCTCCTAGTGTTGCTCGCGTACCAGTGCTACCAGAGCTTCTAACGCGAGTAGATAGCCTCGCCAACCGAGTCCCGCAATCTGCCCTTTACAAACTGGAGCAAGCACAGAATGGTGGCGAAACTCTTCGCGGGCATATATATTGCTAAGGTGTATCTCTATCGTTGGAGCCTTTACTGCCGATAGCGCATCACGTAGAGCAATTGAATAATGCGTAAAGGCTCCTGGATTAATGATAATACCGTCAAGAGTTGCCGCATGTTCTTGAATACAATCTATAAGGCCGCCTTCATAGTTCGATTGAAAGCAGGTTATTGTTGCATTTAGTTCTGTGCTCCGCGCCTCCAACTTTTCCTGTATTTGCGCGAGCGTCACAGTTCCATACACGGTCGGCTCTCGTGTTCCCAGTGTATTCAGGTTTGGTCCGTTCAAGACAAGTACATGCAGCATATCTGACATTTTTACGCTCTTTTCTCATCAAAAAACGTTGTAATGATGCGCTGTACCAGTTCATCGGGCATTGTTGTGACCACTACATCTCCGATAGAACGTGGCATTATCCAACGTACCTGCTTGCCAGCGACCTTCTTGTCCAACTGTATAGCATGAAGGATATCAGTAGCACGTACTGAACCCGTATACTGCGTTGGTAAGCCAAGTGCGGTGAGCAGGTTGTTTTGGCGAGTCATATCCGCTTCAGAAAACATGCCTGCTTCGCAAGCAAGAGTTGCCGCCGCAACCATACCTAATGAAACGGCCTCGCCATGTAACCACTCGCCATAGCCAGCCACATTTTCGAGTGCATGTGCTACTGTATGACCATAGTTGAGAATAGCCCTGCGACCTTGCTCACGCTCATCCTCCTCTATAATGCTCACCTTCAAGTCGATGCAGCGCGCGATAATCTGACACAGGAGTGCTACCGGAGGATGGTCAAACGTTCGTAGTGCCTCGGCATGGGCCTCAAGCAGTGCGAACAATTCGGTGTCGAGTATGATACCATATTTCACCACTTCTGCCCATCCCTCGGTACGCTCACGTTGCGGTAGCGTTAGGAGTAAAGAGGGATCGACAAGCACAAGCTGTGGGTGATAAAACGCGCCTATCAGATTCTTTCCACGCGGGTGATTGATGCCTGTCTTGCCACCAATAGCGGCGTCAACCTGAGAGAGCAGAGAGGTTGGGACCTGAATTAAGGGGACGCCGCGCAAATAGGTTGCTGCAACGAAGCCAGCAAGATCACCAATAACACCACCACCAAGCGCAATAATTGCCTCTCGTCGTTCCGCTCGCTGTTCTAGCAACCAATCATAGATAGCCCAGAGTTGCTCTTGCGATTTACTTTTCTCACCAGCAGGAACAACATAGAGTTGCGGCTCAAAACCGGCTTCGGTAAGGCTTTGCATAAGTGTCGCGCTGTACAAGCCTGCGATATTGCTATCAGTAAATAGAAAAACGCGTTTCGGAACGGAAAGCTGTGTGAGGTAGTATGCTAGACGCGCTAGACTGCCCCATTCGACAATTACATCGTAGCCATTGCCAATATGTACGTGTCGCACAATCGGTGCAACGCTATTGTTATCAACTGTTCCAGACTGAGTGAGCATAGCTAGTATCTCCTGTGCAACCTGCTCCCCTGGTTTTCCTGCTGTATCACACACAAATTCTGCTTCTTCGTACAGTGGGCGGCGAGCTGAGGCAAGGGCTTGCAGTGTGGCAAGAGGGTCAGGTCCCGCAAGAAGAGGACGTATTTCAGGTATAATATCCTGCGCGAGAGCAACGGTTTGTTGGAAGCGAAGACGTTCCAAAGCGATTGTTGGCTCTGTTCGTAACCAGATACGTACACCATGCTCTGCCATCAACAGCCGGTTCTCTTCTTTAACAACAGCACCACCACCAGTCGCGATAACGGCTCCATGTCTATGTGTAGAAATAGCGTCAACCAGGACACGCTGTTCGCAAGCACGAAAATATTCTTCGCCGTATTGTGCGAAAATGTCGGGAATGCGCTCTCCACATGTCGCTTCTATGAGTGTATCGCTATCGAGAAAGGGAACCCTCAACTTTTGCGCGAGTAGACGACCTACAGTACTCTTGCCACTTCCTGAAAGCCCAACTAAAAATATATGTCGCATATCCGCTATTGTATCACGCGCCTCAACTGGAAAAGCAAAAATACAGGAGAGACCGCAAGGGTCTCCCCTACACATAGCCGTATCAATACAACTCTTCGTCACGAATATTCGTAACAAGGGTCGTGAGCAGGTTAAACGTGGTGGTATCAACCTGATTGAGATGTTTGTCGCTGGCAACGCCTTGACGCGTGAAAGCCTGCGAACGGTTGTCATACACCTGGAACTTGCGCCCAAAGGAGAAAACGTATTGCTCAATTTGTCCCGTTTTGCGATTCAGGACGAGAATGTCATCGCCTGTCGAGCAATTACCATTGCTAAGGCACCGCTGGCGGTCCAGGAAGGCTCCAACAAGAATTTGCCACTGTTGACCCCAGCTTTGTACTGTTGTCTGCTGGGCAATTGCGAGCGACTTATCAAAGGCAAGGAATGTGCTATGGCCGCTTTGTGGATCATAGAGCATAGTATTTGTTTTTTGCGTGCCGAAATGACCAACATACGGCACTAGATTTGTGCCAAGATTTGAGTATGTCACCTGTTTTGCAAGCGTCAAATCGGGTGCAAAGGCGAGCATCTGTGCATCACCACTGCCTGGATCATACATAAGTAACTGAGCACGGCCAGTACCTGCGAAATCGCCACTATAGAGAACCCAGTTGCCATCGAGGTTATGCGACTCCTGGTAGTGATTGATGAGCAGGTTCGCGTCGAAATCCATGATGCGCCCCTCACCAACGAGACGGTCATAGAGGAAGATACCATCTTGC
>CAXTUE010000045.1:0-9362 GCA_964247355.1 uncultured Ktedonobacteraceae bacterium
GTATTGACATCAAGGACAAAGAGTTCCTGGTTCTCGTCGGACCCTCCGGTTGCGGCAAGAGCACCTGCCTGCGTATGGTGGCTGGACTCGAAGAGGCAACCTCCGGCAATATCTACATCGGTGATCGCGTCGTCAATGGTGTTGACCCCAAAGACCGCGACATCGCAATGGTTTTCCAGAACTACGCATTGTATCCTCATATGACCGTCTTCGACAACATGGCATTTGGACTCAAGCTGCGCCACTTCCCCAAAAACGAAATTGGCAAGCGCGTAGAAGAGGCCGCCGGTATCCTCGGCCTGGAAGCATTGCTCAAGCGCAAGCCGAAAGAGCTTTCCGGTGGACAGCGCCAGCGCGTCGCACTTGGTCGCGCTATCGTTCGCGAAGCACAGGTCTTCTTGATGGACGAGCCGCTTTCCAACCTTGATGCCAAACTGCGTGTCGCCACACGTGCCGAAATCATCAAGCTACACCAGCGCATTCAGACAACCGTTGTCTACGTCACACACGACCAGACCGAAGCCATGACGATGGGTGATCGCATTGCCGTGCTCAACGGCGGTATCATCCAGCAGCTTGGTGCGCCACAAGAACTGTATGATCATCCCGCAAACCTTTTCGTCGCGGGCTTCATCGGTTCGCCAGCCATGAACTTCTTCCCCGGCGCGAAGATTTCAAGCAACAATGGTCAAAAAATTATTCTCGAAGGCGTCGGTCAAGTACCCGTTCCAGCACTTTATGCCGACCGTACGAGAAATGCGGCAAATCGCAACCTGACCTTTGGTATTCGTCCATCACACCTCGAAGACGCCGCCGTGGTCCATGACAGCGCCGTCGAGGGCGTCGAAAACTCGATCATCGAAGGCAACGCCGACGTGGTTGAAAACCTCGGCAATGAGTTACAGGTCTACCTCACCGCCGGTGGACACACAGTGACCGCCACACTTAGCCCGAAATCCAACGTCACTCCCGGCAAGCGCGTACGCCTGTTCGTCGATAGCGATCATATTCACCTGTTCGATACCGACACCGGCGAATCCATATTCTAAGGCCACACCTGATAAGTATTAGGGAGTAATACCTATCAGCAAAAGAGGCAATGGACGCGTTTACGTAGAACGCGTCCATTGTGTTCTCCCAGAAGTAGGGACCGCATTAATAACGTCCACCATGGCCTCACAAAACCGAAAATGGACGTTATGAATGCGGTCCCTACAAGGCATTCTTTAGTTTCGCAATGGTTTCCCTGACATCAGAATCGACTCCATGCGCGCTTGCGTCTTCTCCATGCCACAGAGTTTCAGGAAGGCTTCGCGTTCGAGATCGAGCACGAATTGTTCACTGACAGGCGCAATTGAAGAGGTATCGCCACCTGTAAGCACACGAGCAAGCTGACTCGCGATGCTCATATCATGCTCGCTGATACGCCCCAGCAACAACTGGTTCTCTACCTGCTGCTCAAGCACCAGACGCGCACCTGCTCCTGGCAGTACAAGCATTTGTGGTTGCGCAGGTGTCCATTTGCCAGCATCCCTCGCATCGGCAAGCTGAATCGCATCAGCCTTCGCATCGCGCAACAGCACATCGCGATTGACCGTCACTTTATCAGTTTTGCGTAAGAAGCGTAACTCCTGGGCCTCAGCCGCGCTAGTCGAGACAGTTGCGAAGGCGATGGTCTCAAAAGCTTTCCGTGATGGTGTGAAAGGGCCACCTGTCTTTCTTGCCATTTGAGATGCCACATCTGCCCCGTGCCTTAACAGTAGCTCTTTACAGCCACCACCGGCAGGGACCAGCCCAACACCCGTTTCGACTAAGCCAATATAAGACTCAGCATAGACACGGGCAGCATTGCAGTGCATGATGATCTCACAGCCACCGCCGAGAGCGCGACCAGCCGGAGCCGCGACAACCGGAATCGGGCTATATTTGAGCAACTGGTGTGCCTGTTGTAGCCCGTTAATGGCTCCTTCAAGCATCTTCCACTCGCCCTGTCGCGACCCCATCAGCACAAGCAGGAGATTGGCACCAGCCGAGAAATCACCTGCCTCGTTGCCAACGACAAGGGCGCGGAACCGCTTCTGACCCTCTTCAACAGCGTAGCGTAGCATCTCGATAATGCCCTCGTCAATTGAGTTCAGCTTCGTGTGGAACTCGACGCAACCAACACCATCGCCAAGGTCAAGCAGCGAAGCCGAGCCGTTGTCGAGCACAACGTTACTCTTGGTAGCTTTGACGGCATCAAGCAGAATAGCACCCTTCGGCACTGGTATAGGCTTGTAGCTATCCGTGTGAAAGTCGAAGTACTGGCGTTGTCCTTTGTCCCCAATGTAGAACGTGCCCTGTCCCTTGCTCTTGACGCGTTGCAGTAGTTCGATGTCGTCGAGATTGCGCCCCTCGAACACTTTTTGCAGGGCCTCTGGATGCTGCAGGAGCAGGTCCCACGTCTCGAAACTGCCCATCTCGAAGTTGAAGCCCCAGCGCATGGCCTCGTCTACTGCGACCACGCTATCCGCTATCTGCGCCGCAAGCTTGGCGGCATAGATCAGCGAATCGGCGGTTGTCTCGCGAGCAAGAACGCCCGCACGGTCGTCGGCTTGCAGGAGCGCGAGAATACGTTGCTGAGTATCGCTAAGGTTGCGTGTGGCCCCAATCGAAGCGAAACGCACTTTTTGCGGGGCTTCGTATTCCATCGTCTGAAAGTTGAGTTCGAGAATGGATGAGGAACCGTCTTCATTCTTGACGCGCTTGTAAAAACCCTGTCCGCTCTTTTCGCCCAGCAAGCCACGTTTGAGCATGTCGCGCAACAACTCCGGTACGCGAAAGGTATCGCGTTGCGGATCGTCCGGCGCATTCTGATATAGATTGTCGGCTACATGCACCGTTGTATCCAATCCTGAAAGATCAGAGGTGCGGAAGATTGCCGACTTTGGACGCCCCATAGGTGGCCCCAGGATTGTGTCAACCTCGCCAACGGTATAGCCCTCGCTTAATGCACGATCAATGGTTGAGAGCATCCCGTAGACGCCAATGCGGTTCGCGATAAAGTTTGGCGTGTCCTTACACAACACCACGCCCTTGCCCAGTTTCTCCTCAGCAAACTGTTGAAAGAATGTCAGCAGTTCGGGATGAGTGTCAATGTCCGGCACAATCTCTAACAGCTTCATGTAGCGCACAGGATTAAAGAAGTGTGTTATCAGGAAGTTACGACGGAAATTCTCGCTACGTCCCTCCGTCAACAAATGAGCGGGTAAGCCCGATGTGTTCGATGTGATAATGGTATTCGGCTTAAGCACCGTTTCGAGCTTTGTGTACAGGTCGTGCTTAATGTCGAGCCGCTCTATCACGGCCTCGATCACCCAATCGACACCAGCGATATCTTGCAGGTTGTCCTCGATATTGCCGACGGTGACAAGGGCCGCATTGCGTTTGCTATAAAACGCGGCGGGACGCGCCTTGAGTGCCTTTTCCAGTCCTGTACGCGCAACGATGCTGCGGTCCTTTGTCGCGTTGGGCGGCACGATATCAAGCAATAGCGAAGGAATACCCACGTTGGCGAGATGGGCCGCGATTGCCGCACCCATCACACCTGCGCCAAGTACGGCGACTTTATTAATCTGATACGACATGGTTAGGCCAACCTCTCGATAAGAGTCGCGACGCCCTGTCCACCACCAACACAGAGCGTTGCCATGCCCGTTGTCTTGTTGTGCGTCTGTAACGCGTTCAGCAGAGTTACGACGATACGTGAACCGCTACAACCCTGTGGATGGCCCAGGGCAATCGCGCCGCCATGCACGTTTACCTTCTCCTCGTCAAGGCTCAGGTCACGAATAACCGCCAGCGACTGGGCCGCAAACGCCTCGTTCAGTTCGATCAGGTCGATATCGCTCAACTGCATCTTTGCGCGTTGCAATACCTTCTTAACCGCAGGAACGGGCCCAATGCCCATGATATCGGGGCGCACACCCGCTACTGACATGGTAATCACGCGCGCCAATGGCTGAATGCCTAACTCACGTGCTTTATTCGCAGACATCACAACGATTGCCGCTGCGCCATCATTCAAAGGGCTAGAGTTGCCAGCCGTCACGGTGCCACCCTTTAAAAATGCAGGTTCGAGTGTTGCCAGACGTTCAAGCGAGGTATCGCGGCGTGGACCCTCGTCGGTTGTCATCTCTTTGCCATTGGGCAACGGAACGGTTACAATCTCTTTGGCGAACGTGCCATTGTCGATAGCTGCCACGGCACGCTGGTGGCTACGTAACGCGAAGGCATCCTGATCTTCGCGGCTGATGCTGTGGTCCTTCGCCAGATTTTCGGCGGTGATGCCCATTGGCAGGTAGCTGGAATAGCCGTACTCCTCAACTTCAGGTGAAGCTGGCGAGACATTGCCATTCTTGTCGGCGTGAACTAGACGTGGGTTAAACGAAGGATTGAAGCCGCCCGTTGGTATACGCGACATGTTCTCAATGCCACCTGCGATATAGGCATCGCCGAGGTCCAGCATGATGTTCTGCGCCGCCATGTTGAACGCTTGCAGGGCTGAGGCACAGAAACGATTGACGGTAGTACCCGCGACGGTCTCCGGTAGTCCAGCCAGCGCGACAATGATGCGCGCAATGTTCATACCCTGCTCACCCTCTGGAAAAGCGCAGCCAAAGATAAGGTCCTCTATTAAGGAATGGTCGAGTTGTGGTACACGTGTCAGCGCACCACGTACCGCAACCGCCGCCAGATCATCGGCGCGTACGTCCTTAAGAACGCCCTTGCTCGCTCGTCCAATCGGTGTACGCACCGCGCTCACAATTACTGCTTCAGCCATGATTATGCCATCTCCTTTGAGAGTAAAAAACGCTTTTCTGCTACACGTTTAAGGCGTTGCAACGAATCTTCGATACTAGCCTCAAACGATTTTGAACCGAATGTTTCGAGAAACTTGCCCCACCAACCTGCGGGGAACATGAACTCTCAGCCATATTGGACGCGACATGATGTAGCGTCGATAGGGGTACACATGATACGCTCATGTAGGGCCATGCCAAGCGGAAATGTAACATCCGTTTGCAGGATATGTTTATCTCGATTGACTTCCTTGACAGTAAAGAGCGCGGACCACGAACGCCCAAACGCCCTACTCTCTATCCCAAAACGCTGTCCCTGCGTCATAGGACCTTCAGGCTCAACCCACTGCACCTTGCCATCAGCCCACTCATCGAATCGCACCGGATTGTCGAGGAGCTCCCACACCGTCTCAATAGGTGCCGCAATAATTGCTGCCGGACAAACAGTCAGGCTCATAGGATATTCCTCGCTTCCTTGCAACGATTTGGAACAATTCACCCGTAGGGACCGCATTCATCACGTCCGTCTCGCGTCTGGGTTGCGTACGGACGTGATGAATGTGGTCCCTACCTGTTGTATGACACTCGCGTCTGGGTTGCGTACGGACGTGATGAATGCCGTCCCTACGGCATTTTACAGAGGATAGCCCTGCTTTTCGACGACGATTTCGGCGAGTTCGCGTTGCGCGGCGACGCCGTTGAACTGGTAGTCGCCGACGTAGGCACGGACACGGGCCAGTTCCTGCTCTACGCTCTCCGCATCGGTGTAAGTCATAATCATCTGCTCAAGGTTGGTACGCATTCTTGAGAAGGCGAGCCATGTGGCAAGCTGCGCAAGTTTGACATGCGTCGCGCTATTCTCGTCGCCACGATGTACGGCCTGAATCGCACGACCTAACGCGCTATCTGAGGCATAGACATCAATCAACAGGTTGGCGAGGTAGTCGATGAATTCCTGCTCGCCCTCAAGAGCTTGCATGAACTTCATAGCGATCTTCATACCTGCGTAAACCGTTACGTCCTTGAAACGCTCAATGGCGTTCACTGCGTCGCGCAACTCGGCGGGAACTGTCTCGCCAGTTCTATCTGGTGCCTGACCCGATGCGACGCGCTGTTCGATCTCTGGGTATTTGTTCATCAGGTCGATCTTGCCACCCAGGACGCGACGGAACAGCGTGCCAGCCGCGACCAGACGGTTGATCTCGTTCGTACCCTCAAAGATGCGCTGAATGCGGGCATCACGATAGGCTTTTTCGATGGGATATTCTTGCATGAAGCCGTAGCCACCGAAAATCTGTACGCCCTCATCAACGGCAAAGGCCAGCGTCTCGCTACCATGCACCTTCGCAATAGAGGCTTCGATAGCATATTCCTCGACGGCCTTAAACATGGCCTCGGTATTCTCGCCCGATGACTGCTGCACGCGCGAGATGTTGGCGGCGGTACGGAATACTTCGCTCTCGGCGGCATAGGTTTCGGCGGCCACGCGAGCCAGCTTTTTCTTAATCATGCCGAAGTTGTGCAGGGGCTTGCCGAACGATTTGCGCTCCGTCGTGTAGGTAGCGGCCATGCCGAGTGCCGAACGCGCACCGCCAACGGTACCCGCGCCAAGCTTCAAGCGGCCAATGTTGAGGATGTTGAAGGCGATTTTGTAGCCCTTGTGAATCTCGCCGAGCAGGTTTTCAACGGGTACCTTAACATCTTCAAAGTAGACCTGACGCGTCGATGAGCCTTTGATACCCATCTTGCGCTCTTCGTTGCCCGTGGAAACGCCTTCCCAGTTTGCCTCAACGATAAAGGCCGATGGCTTGTTGTTGCCGATACGCGCAAAGGCCACCATTACGTCGGCAAAGCCAGCGTTAGAAATCCACTGCTTTGTGCCATTGAGTATGTAGTATTTGCCATCGGGCGAGAGTTCGGCGCGTGTGCTCAGGTTCATGGCATCGGACCCAACACCTGGCTCGGTCAAAGCATAGGCCGCGATCCACTCACCTGATGCGAGCTTGGGCAGATAGTGCTCTTTTTGCGCCTCGGTCCCGTAGTAGACGATAGGTAGCGAGCCAATCGAGGTGTGCGCACCATACGCCACACTGAACGATGCCTCTTTTTGCGTTGCGCCAACCAGCACTGCCGTTAGCAGACCAAGTTCGGCACCGCCATACTGTTCTGGAATCTCGATCATCAACAGACCCTGTTCGCCCGCCTTCTTGAGCAGTCCAGGCATCACGCCCGGCTCCTGGTGGTCGATGGCTTCGGACTTCGGCAGCACTTCGCGCTCGACAAAGGTTGTGCTCGACTCCTCGATCCAACGCTGCTCCTCGTCACGCTGCTCCAAGGTAAATATCTTATCCGCGCTTTCCGCAATGGGTGTCGTCAGGAACGCCGTTCCCGTCTCCGTTGGTTGATTGATAACAGTCGCCATGCTATTTTTGCTCCTTCGCAAATTCATGTTATCTGCACCGCAATCGGAGGTTGCGGTGCAGATAATATGAATTTTTTACTTTTTCTCTACTCGTAACTCTCTACGTAACACTTTGCCTATCAACGATTTGGGAAGGCTTTCACGAAATTCTAGCATTTTGGGAACTTTATAGGCGGCCAAACGCTGTTTGCAGAATGCGAGTATGTCGCGCCTCAACTCCTCTGATGGCGTTTTGCCTGTCTTCAAGACGACGAAGGCCGCGACGGTTTCGCCGCGATACTCGTCCGGTATACCAACGACCGCCGCTTCAGCAATAGCAGGATGCTCGAATAGCACCTCTTCGACTTCACGCGGGTAGACATTGAAACCGCTCGCGATAATCATGTCTTTCTTGCGTTCGGCCACGTAGAAGAAGCCGTCTTCGTCTCTTCTGCCGAGATCGCCGGTGCGCATCCAGCCATCTTCGGTGAAGATAGCTTTCGTCTCTTCGTCGCGATTCCAGTAACCCTGCATGATGTTCGGTCCCTTGACGACGATTTCGCCAATCTCGCCCACTGGCATTTCTTTGCCGGTATCGGGATCAAGAATGCGACAATCGACATCTGCCATTGGTAGACCAATGCTGCCATTACGCCTGTCATCCGTCAAAGGATTACAATGTGTGACGGGTGATGCCTCGCTCAGACCGTAACCCTCAACCAGTTTACCACCTGTGACATGCTCAAAGTCGCTTTGTACCTTCGCGGGCAGAGGCGCGGCACCACTGATACAATACTTGATTGATCCGAGGTAATCCGTATGCTTGCCCACTTCACGCAGTAGCGCGAGATACATGGTAGGTATACCCGGAAAGAGCGTTGGGTGATACTGGCGAATAGTTTTTACCACGTCGCTGGCCTTGAAACGCGGCACAAGCACCATAGTTGCCGCTACGTAGATGGACATGTTCATGCCAACGGTGGCCCCATAGGAGTGGAAAAATGGCGCGACACACAGCGAGATTTCTTGAGCCTCTTGCGCTTTGGGCGTCCACCAGCGCGTCTGCATGGCGTTGGCGAGCAGATTGCGGTGCGTCAACATCGCACCCTTTGAAAGTCCCGTCGTGCCACCCGTGTATTGCAGTACCGCAAGGTCATCGCCAGTAGCAGGGACGGGCAGGTGATACAGTTCGATGCCACCTTTCGTGCGCGCCTCTAGCATCGTACGCAGCAGGTGTAACGACGAGTTGCCCTGCATCTCTTTATCGGTCAGGCGTGGCTCTGGATTTTTAGCGTTACGCTGGCTCAATGGGTACAGCGTTTGCAACAATGGCGGCAAGAAATCGCTGGCACTCGTAAAGACGATATGCTCTAAGGCCGTTTCTTTACGGATGTTGCGCACAACCGGATAGAACGTGTCGAGCATGACCAGTACCTTTGCCCCCGAATCGGAGAGTTGATGATGCATTTCACGCTCGGTATACAGTGGATTGGTAGGAACAACAACTGCTCCTGCGCGTAACGCGCCATAGAATGCGATGGGGTAATGAGGAATGTTGGGCAACGCGATAGCTACGCGGTCCCCCTTTTTGACTCCTAAACGCTGTAGCGCAATCGCGAAACGGTTCGCCATACCAGAAAACTGTGCATAAGTTAGCTTCGTACCGTAATAGAGTAGCGCGGTATGGCGGTGGTGTCAAGTAGCCACGTCAGGGGACGGTCAGGAATATCGAGGTGAGGTGATGTACCTTGCTCGTAGTAACGGACCCACGGGTGGTCCTGCAAAAAGACTGCATCGACTCCGGTAACATCAGGAGTTCGTGCGCCATGCAATAATGATGAATCAGACATTCCGCAATAGCTCCTCTCTCAAGGGGGTGTCCTCATAGACATCTCGAAACGACAGCATTGTCGCTCCCTGAGCAAAAACGGTCATTACTCTTAAGTATATGCGGAAACAAAAAAGATAACCATGTTGCCAGCTAACAAATTTTGCAGCTTATGCTACTGATAGCTAACGAAGAAATCCAAGTCAACACAATTTTTATTTGATTTGAAGCAAAAATTTGTTGTCATTGTTTTTTTAGTTAGTTTTTAGATAAACAAAATGATTTTGGACGG
>CAXTUE010000045.1:9372-13970 GCA_964247355.1 uncultured Ktedonobacteraceae bacterium
CCAACCCAACAAATTCACCACAACAAATTTTTCCTTCCAACCAAACAAAAATTGTGTTGACTTGAATTTCTTCGTTAGTATGTAGATGCACTACATGATTTGGACGGTACTCTGGTTTTCCTGCTGAATTCCCTTTTGCTGCGCTAGAGGTAGCATAATCGTCACGGTGGTTCCCTCATCTGGAACACTTGTGAGCGTCATTGTGCCATCGTGCAGGGTAGCAATGTGTTGCGCGATGGAGAGGCCGAGTCCCGTACCGCCAGCCTCACGCGAACGAGCCTTGTCCACGCGATAGAAACGTTCGCCAAGATGTGGCAAGTGTTCGGGTGGAATGCCAATACCACTATCATGCACCTCAAGTTTTGCTTTACCATTTTGCGCAGACGTATGCACAGTCACCTGCCCGCCAGCACGATTGTATTTAATGGCGTTGTCAAGCACCACGAGCAAGGCTTGTTCCAGTAGCATCGGGTCGCCAATTACAAACGTATCTCCACTCTTTTCTTGCTGTAGGCCAACATTTTTTTGTGCGGCAAAGGCACTCACACGCTGAATGCCACGCTGGGCCAGTTCGTCCAGACTTACAACCTCATGCTCTCGGTGTTGCGCGTTGGTGTCCAGCCTTGCTAGTGATAGCATACTGTTGGCTAACGTACTCATATGATTCGCTTCAGCGACGATATCCTCCAACAGAAACACATCTTCCTCCGCCATGTGCTCACGACCACGTAGAAGTACTTCAGCATCGGCCCGCATGAGTGTAAGGGGAGTACGCAACTCATGTGAGGCGTCGGCAATAAAGCGTTGCTGCCGTGTGAAGGCCAGACGCGCTGGTGCCAATGCTCGATTTGCAAGGAATAAGCCGCCAAAGGCCGCACCGAGCAAGGTCACGCCTCCTATACTAAGCAACAAAACAAGCAGCAATGACAAAACTGTATTCTCGCTCTGTACAGGCACACCAGACACGACTACACCGATATAGCCATTTCCTGTAGAACTCGGCACAGCTACCGCGTAGCGATAGATCGTTCCATAGCTCCCTCCCGCATTCACCGTATCAGAAGCATGTCCATCTTGTAGTGCCTGTGCTACCAGTGTGTTTGAAAGAAAGGCAGAAGGCAATTGTGCTGAATTTGCACGTAGTAGTCTTCCATTCTGATTAAAGCACGCAAGCAAATGTTGTTGCGAGTCGTTAGGAAGAAGGCCAAAATGAGGAGGACCATTTTGAGGGCCATCCTGATTGCAAGCTTGATCATATGAAACTGTAGACCACTGTCGGGCATGTCCGTTAGCATCTGCACTTACGCCATTATGGATGGGTGTGAGAAGGATATACTGAGCAATAAGATAGAGAGCGACGGAAAAGATAATAAGAGCGGCTGCTAGTATACCGCAGTACCAGAGGGTCAAATTGATACGTAGCCCCTGAAACAATGCAGCACTCGGCTCCTGGCTATGGCGACTCTGCCGACGAAATGGCAACCACGATGTTAATTTTTCCATATGCTTTTGTCTTTTCTGCTATGCCTCGATTTTGTAGCCGACCCCGCGCACCGTCTTGATGACAGGACGCGCGAAGCCCTGGTCAATTTTGTCACGTAGATAATGAATATAGATATCGACTACATTAGAAAGGGCTTCTAAGTCATAGCGCCAGACGGCATCGGTTATCTGTGTACGCGTCAACACCTGTCCAGGGTGACGCATCAGATATTCCAATAACGCGAACTCTTTGGCCGTCAGCTCTATCACGCGTCCGGCGCGGCTTGCCTCGTGTCTCACAAGATCGAGCGTCACATCGCCAACTTTCAACTGTGGCGTCTCATCGAACTTGCGCTCTCGCCGCCGCAGCAGAGCATTGACACGTGCCAGCAGTTCCTCCATCGCGAAGGGCTTTGTCAGGTAGTCATCGGCACCCACGTTGAGGCCCTTCACGCGGTCCTCTACCGCACCGCGAGCCGTGAGCATTAGCACAGGTGTCAGAATACGTTCGGCCCGCATCTGACGACAAATCTCGAAACCATCATGTACTGGCAACATCACGTCCAAAATCACGACATCATATGTATCGCTCAACGCAAGGTCTAAACCTGTCTCGCCATCGTGCGCCAGATCGACCGCATGTCGCTCTTCCAGCAGGACGCGACGCAATAAAAACGCCAGCCGTTGCTCGTCCTCTACCACAAGAATATGCATCTCTCTACGCTCCTTTTTCCTGTTTCATCTAATGAAACGCAACCTGTAGGGGTTTGCATTCTATCACACTCTCGTGGCAATGAATCATCTTAGTAGGATGTATGCAATGTAACATCAATTCTTTGGACGGAATCAGTTGGGGACGAGGGTGTGATAGAATGCAGACCCTTACTGTTCACTTATCCCCGTTATTTGTTCAATCAAATCGTTATGCTCTTATTTTATTGTACGCACATTGGAGACAGATTGGAAATTTTCTTGCTTACGTACAGGTGCATGTTTCTTTTTTCGTGCAAGCGAAATTCTATGCCAGAGCAACGTTCCGACAAGCACACCACTTCCGGCATAGAGGCCGAATGCCCACCATGTTTGCGTATCAGTGCCTGTACCAATACCATGCAACATCGCGATAACAAAGAGACCAAGCGTCAGAACATGCAGCCGACGCCACCATGCATACCCGATATAAGGACGAAGAAGCGTACTAATACCAATCGCGATTCCACCATATAACGCCACAATACCCATTGCCATCCAGAAGGGACGATACGTCGTCGCGAACGGAATAAGTATATCTTTCCAGCCAAACTTCGTATAGGGATCAAGCCACGAGGCGAGAATATGCACACCGAGAAAGATGGTGCTCAGTAGCGATAGAAAGTTATGTAGCTCGCTATTGAGCAGGCGAGGCCAACGGCTCGGTGATTGCACCTGCGTCGAAAGCAGAAGTCCCACCACAACCGCCGCCGTCAGCAGTATATACGCTGTCCAACCGCTCGCTCGTGCCACATCCCAGATCACAGTACTCCAGATGCTACTCATTATTGCACCTCTTTCATAAGTTCCACAGGCCAGAAGCCTGCGCCTATCCAGCTACCATCGGTACGCACCAGTAAACCAGATAGACCGGAGTCTTCAAGAAACGCTCTACCCTGCTCCGCACCAAGTAAAAACGCTGTTTTAGCTGCTACCTCAGCACGTTGACAACTCTCTGCCGCGACCGTAACCGACCAGAGGCCGCTCTGCGCCGACTCGCCCGAACGAGGGTCGATAATATGATGTCGTGTCTTCGCCCCCTGCTGCCAGTGCCGACGATCTATTCCAGAAGTTGCCAGCGCACCATACTGAAACGGAATAACCCAGGACATATCTTTGCCCTTAACACTCAGGGGCCAGACTTCTTGATCTGCCGGTAAGCCCAGTACCGCGAGGTCGCCGCCAGCATTGACGATAGCTGTTTTTATGCCCAGTAACCGCATTTGCGCAAGGGCAGCATCGACTGCCATACCCTTCGCAATGCCGCCGAGATCGATACCTACACCTGCTGGCAACGTGACACGTCTCCTTCTATGGTCCAGACGTATCTCGCGCCAGCCCCCGCCAGACTGTGCAATCTGTTTGTTGGCAGGGGTAATGGCGGGAAGCGCGTCAAAGGTACGATCATAGCCAATATTCATCATCTGTGTCAGCAACGTTGGGTCAAAGAGTCCTTCGGTTTCCTGCGCAGCATGTAGAGCCGCGAGCAACACACGGAAAAGCAAAGGACCGACATCCACAGGTGCTCCTGCCCGGCGATTAAGCTGCGAAAGTTCGCTCTCCGGCAAAAAGCGGCTCAACGTCTGCTCCCATTCGGAGAAGAGTTCCTGCGTCGCCACAAATCCCGTAGCGAACTGAGCCTCAGGCAGCAGCAAAGAAATCGTGGTTCCCATCGCGCGAAACTCCACGCGTCGCATTCCCATTGGTAGTACCAACGACTCAGGATGTGTGCGTACCGGATACGGGGTTGCTTGTTGTACTGCTTGATCCGAAACCATGACTGCCTCCTTGTGTGCTTGATGATGTGCTCGACGACGCGCTTGACGGTGTTGTTGTCGATGTACTCGTTGACGTTGATGATGGTGTTGACGTGCTTGATGATGTTGATGTTGGCGTTGATGTCGTCGTTTTCGTCGTCGAGGTCGTGGTACTTGTGCTTGCCTGCGACGTTGTTGTACCAACAGTATGATTCACTACAAGTGCGCCAAATGTGCCAAAGCTCAAAAGCGACGCGACCACAACTCCCTGCTTCAATCTCCGCACCAACGACAGAGCCTTTGCCTTCGGCATTTTCGCTGGTCCAGGTTGCCGTTGTGTGCGTGTTGGTGGTACTTGCTGTTGCGGAAATGCTTGCTGGCCCCTGGACTGCGTTGCTTGCATCGAATCATTGCCACTCCGCTGATAGGGTAAATTTAAGGGCCTATATTCGTTAAATGTATTTGTATCGTTCATGAATGTTACCTTTACTTGTATTGAACTGTTACGTCGTCTTTAGGGACTGCATTCATCACGTCCACGTCGACAATCAGAATTTGACTATGACGGGACAATGCTCTTTCATAAAAGAATGTGGATACGCCAACCGT
>CAXTUE010000046.1:0-3017 GCA_964247355.1 uncultured Ktedonobacteraceae bacterium
GGCAATCTGGGTCTGCCAGTAGCAACAAACTTGCTCAGTGCTGGCTACGATCTCTCTGTATACAATCGTACAGCGAACAAAGCAGAGTCGCTGGTTGCTCACGGAGCGCATCTCGCGAACAGACCCGTTGATGTGGTGAAGACCGGGGGAATTGTTGTGACGCTGGTATGGGATGATGCGGCAGTGGAAAGCGTCGTTAGAAGCGATGGATTTTTAGAGCAGTTGGGGATCGGCGGTATCCATGTTGCAATGAGTACAGTATTGCCGGAAACGTCAAAGAAGCTTGCATTACTACACGTACAGCACGGCAGTACCTATATCGATGCGCCTATTTTCGGAGTACCACAGGCGGCTATCGCCAAACAACTCTGGATTCCGTTTTCTGGTCCACAAGCCGCCAAAGAGCGTGTCCGACCGCTTCTTGAGGCAATGGGGGCGCAAGGCATCTTCGATTTGGGTGAAGAGGTTGGTGCGGCAAATATTGTCAAGCTCGTTGGAAATTTCCTGATTGGTTCAGCTGGGTACTCCATGAAAGAAGCTCTTGCGATGGCTGAGAAAAACGGCGTCGATCCAATGGCCGTAGTCAATATGCTGACGAACTCTCTGCTCTCAGCTCCCATTTATAAGAGCTATGGCAAGAGAATTGCCGAACACGATGCGCCTTTCAGCCAGAATGCGATACCTTTGAAGGATGTTGGCCTGCTCAAAAAGACCGCACAACAGGTGAATTCACCCACACCTGTTGCAAATCTTCTGCTCGATCTTTTGAAGAGCGATGCCGAAAGAGCATAGATGCTTCCTGCGGCCTATTCCAGCTATTAATGTACTGCAGGTGGTGTATAGTTTACCTGCACTACTTGACTATTCCCTGGTCCAGCGAAGGTCACGGTGTCGTTAAATGCACCACTTTGCTGGACCGCAATGCTGATCTGTACTCGTTGGCTTTGTCCTGCTGCTAATGTGTTCGTGTTAGGAATAACGATGACACTTGTTGTGCCACTGTTCGTGCTTGCTGATGACCATGTAAGGCTATCCGTTGTGCTCGTATTTGTGAGAGTAACAAAGCAAATCCACCCCGTTCTGCGCGCCTGACAATCTGTATTCGCGGCAAGCGTATTTGTGTTAACAGCAAGTTGTGGCGGAGGTTGCACCGTAAACGATACTGCTAACGGGAGTTGTTTGCCACTACCTGTATCGATAAACGTGATATTCCCCGAATAACTTCCAGCTTGAAGCCCTGTTGCTGCCGTTATCGTTACCGTTTGCGTACCCGGTGCTTGAATGTGGCCACTGTTATTGCTCACACTGAGCCACTGTGCATTGCTGCTGGCCGTCCATGAAAGTATGCCTGAACCAGTGGTGCTCAGGGTAGCTTGTGCGGTTACTGGTTGCGAATAGCCTTGTGTAGCCGTTGCGAGCGTAAGCGGATTGGGATTCACATTCCCCCATGCAGAAGGCGGTGCCTGCACGATAAGGGTAACGGCAAGTGTGACTGTCTTATTGCTTTGCGGATTGGTAAAGCCTACATTTGCTGTATAGGTACCCGCTTTCACGCCCATTACAGTGCTCAACGTAATAGTTTGAGTGGCGGGAGCCTGAATTTGACCGCTAGCGGGTAGCGAGAGCCAATTGCCTTGCTTGTGGTCATAAGATGTGTTCCATTGTACTGCACCTGTGCCGCTTGTATGAAGTGTCACCTGTGTTGTTGGAGATTGCTGGTAGCCTTCGGTGACGGGGCCAAGCGTGACGGTTGCTGGCGTGACGCTACTAATCTCTCCCGGTGCAGTGGCAGCTTGTACAGTGAAGTTGACGGTCAGCGACATTGAATTGCCATTCTGGAGATTCGTAAAGTTGATAGTTGCCGAATAGTTGCCTGCTTTCATTCCTGCTACAGCTCCAATGGTGAGTGTTTCAGATGTTGGGGCCTCGATTGAATCGGACGAGCGATCCAGCTCTAGCCACGGATTGGCATTTTTATTCCAGTATGCTCGCCAGCGCACATTGCCAGTGCCGCTTGTTTTCAACGTTACCTGCGTTGTTGCTGGTTGTGTGTAACCTTCTGTGACAGGCCCCAGGGAAATTGTTTGTGGGCTAATACTATTCAAATCTGCTTGTCCCTGTACCGTGACTTGTATCGTTACAGTCAGAGGCGTATCGCTTTGTGAACTGGTAAATGTCAGAGTTGCCGTGTACTGTCCCGCCGTAAGTCCTTGTGGGAGAATGCTGACCGTCACTTGCTGTGAATCTGGCGCGTGAATAGTATCTCCATTGTGGTCCAGTTGGAGCCATGTATTTGCTTGCTGATTCCATGCTACTTGCCACTTCACATCCCCTTTACCTGCAGTACTCAATGTGAGCGGTTGTGTCAGTGGTTGCGTGCTACCCGCAGTCACGTTGTCGAACACAAGCGTATTGGGATTGATGCTACTTAGCGTCGGGTTGGTGTCCTTATTTGGTTGAATGGTGAGCGATACCGGCAGGGCGAAACTTTTGTTGCCTGTTGTATCCGTGAATGTCACAATCGCCTTATAGTTGCCCGCTTTCAACTTTTGCGGGTTGACGGTTAGCGTAATGTCTTGTGTATTTGGAGCTTGCAGCAAGCCTGAAATCGAATCAAGTTGTAGCCACGGTGCGTCAGTAGTGTCCCAGCTTGCAGTCCATGACACCGAATTTGTTCCTGTAGCTTCTAATGTGACATGCGTTGAAACTAACTTGCTATCACCTTCTGTGACTGGTCCAAGCGTCACGGTCGAGGGAGTGATGCTGGCAAGGTATGAAGGCGTCGAGACGGTAATCTGCGTTGTCGCGCTACGTGTTCCGCCCTGCTCCATCGCTCGAATAGTATGTTTGCCCGCTTTCCAATCCGCGCCAACGGTAATAGTTGCATCGAACGAACCTGTTATGCTAGCAACTATGTTATTACCAGATGTACTTCCTTGTTCTAATACGGAAGAGGCTGTAAGTAGTGTAGCATGTCCATTGGGGGCTGTGGGTGTGCCTGACTGATGAGCAGAAAG
>CAXTUE010000046.1:3047-4304 GCA_964247355.1 uncultured Ktedonobacteraceae bacterium
CGTCGAGGAGCAGCAAAACTTTACTCTCCGGTGTATACCAGTTGCCGTGCAGGTGGAGCGAATTGCCAGCGCTTACAGTTCCACTGCCGCTGATTTCAAGGTTGGGTGGCGTGACAAAAAAAAGTGTTAGAAGTGTGCCAACAACAATAAGTGCAACTAGAAAGAGCGTTATGATAACGATATAAGGTCGTAACGTATGTCTGGGAGCGCGCTGATGACTCGGACGAAGTGGTGTAATGGGTCGAGGAGAGAATATTCTGCGAGAGGGACGCACAGATTTTGTGCTGTGTGCTGGTTGTTTTGCACGCATCTGCTGCATCTGTATGTTTTCGTTTGCAGGTGAAACTTGTGGAGCGAAAGAATTATCTGCTAGCGGCGCAACGTGCGGAGTAGGAGGAACATCAGCCATCGGCGGCGTATTTTGTACTACTGGTTTCTCACCAAAGTGTGGCAGCTGCGATACTCTCGGTGTTCCTTGCTGATATGCTGGAGGAAATAAGAGTAGATTGTTATCCTCGTCTTCCTGCTCCTCTTCTCGCAAAGTATTATAAAGAGGGCTACCATCGAATGCCCATTGTTCGGGCAAGGGTGTTTGTGGTGCCTGCGAAGTCTGCGCGGCATCTAAGACAGTGTTATACGCTGAATTTGAGATATTGGTTTGTTTTACTGGACGTGGAGGATTGCTTTTAACCGTGACATAGGAAAGCATACTTGGCGAAGGTGAGGAGTCTGTAAGTGTGCTGAAGAAGTATCCACACGAACCACAAAATTGTGCGTGAGAAGGTTGTTCTGCTCCACAGTGCATACATGTATTCATAAATTTTTCAGAGTCCTTTCAGAGCAGAATAAAGCTATTAGTGTATAGACGAGCAAGCACGGTCATTATTGTATACATATTTTCAGGACTGGATGGTATGTGAACAGATACATATAAAAATGAGTTGTTCTTATAGCAAGTCTGCTCTCTGAATGAACGCAAGCACAGCCTATTCTTAGCTGATGTTTTTTTGCTAAGGATTAATTTACTCTGTAGATATGAGCTAGCTCACAAAAGATATGCAGTATACTCGTTTCATCTACACTTCTCGTCTTGTCCATTGTAGATTAGTAAGATAAAATACTGATTTATAACGATATAGAATAGGAACCTCGCATGACTACTACAACAATAACAGCATCTTTGCACTTATCACACGTCTATGAACTGCTTATTGCAGCATATGGAGAGCCAAAGAATAGTCCCGATTACGATCCACT
>CAXTUE010000046.1:4404-13954 GCA_964247355.1 uncultured Ktedonobacteraceae bacterium
GCTTGCTACATATCTTCATGATGAACTGGTCAAACGAACGCCGGAGGAGGCATTGCGCTATCTCCGCACTATTCCAGGTGTGGGACCTAAAACGGCATCGTGCGTCCTGATGTTTGATATGGACCTCCCAGTCATGCCGGTTGATACTCATGTATTGAGAGTCTCAAAAAGGTTGGGCTTATTACGTGCAAATGTCAATGCAGACAAAGCACACGAAATTTTTGCCGACATTGCACCATCGGAATGGGTCTACGCTCTACATGTCAATCTCATCCGACACGGACGAAAAATATGCCATGCTCAGAGGCCAGAATGCGACAAGTGTCCTCTGTATAAAGAATGTGCGTTTGTTGGTAGTGTGAATCCGCAAGAAACGGCTATTTCGTAGAAAATAGTGGTCCTTAACGAGGGAACTGCTGAACTACTTTCATCATAGAGCATTGCTGTCTAAAGTACCCAGTGTCCTGTTAAAAATTGTGTGAGCAAGAAGAAAAGTACCGCACCAGAAACGAACACGTAGTTGAGATGTATCATGCGATACGTTCCTAGCCGAGCGAGGATGAAGAACGCTGGAGAGACTTCGAGCATGAAGCGCGAGGTAGACTCCAGAGGGTAGAGGCCAGTACCGCCATTGGGGAAAATCAAAAACAGGGTGAGTTGTAGCACTGCATAGAGACTGTAGCTCCAACGGCGGTAGCCTAAGCGCCAGGGACCAACAAAGCTGAGAATAATCAATGTGGTGATAAACAAAACAGGCAGTAGATCGGTAAGGTTGCGTAGGCTCTGAAAGCTGAGTGGGCCAGCACTAGTAACAATTGATTTTACGGAAATGATAATTCCATCCCACGGTGCCTGCAGCGAACGATTCCAATTGCTTTGCGCATGCGAGAAGGCTAGAGGATCATGAAAGCGGAAAGCACAATAGGCCGCATAGAGAGCTGTTCCCAGTGGAATCAAGGCACCACCAAGCACGTTAAAACGGATTGCCTTCCACTGAAAGTTGCGTCGTACCATGTATTCATAGCAAAAAGGAAGCAGTAAGAGCACACCTGCTGAACGTGTAAGACTTGCCAGGCAACCAAATAAGCCTGCTAACTCCCAATTGCTGTGTCGTAATTGATAGAAACAGAGGAGCGAGAAGCACAGGAAAAGCGACTCATTATAGGCCGCTTGCAGGAAAAAAGCTGTGGGGAAGAGAGCAAGATAAAGTACTGCACGCTGGGCATGTTCTTCGTTAAATTCTTCTTGTACAATGCTGTATAGCACGGTAAAAACGACGAGCAGAGCTATATTAGAAACAAGCATCGCAGCGACTAGCGCATTATGGATTCCCAACATCACTATCCGTATCAACAAGGGATAGAGTGGAAAAAATGCCACTCGCATTGTAGAGTCATAGCCATGCTGGGCAATAAAGATGAAATGCTCCACATCCCAGCGTAGCCAATGGTTCTCCAGTGTTTGTAGTGATGCACTTCCCCAGGAAAAATCCTTTTGCAAAAATAGGACTGAAAGGCAAGTAGTCACAAAACTAGCGAGAGAGACTGCTACATAGAGCGGGAAAACTGCGAAAAACGCACGTCTCCTCTTCTCTGAAAACAGCCGCATGAAGCTGTTTTCATGACGCGTATGTGTAGTGATAGACGCTGTGGCTGGAACAGTCTCTGTTCCGGCATTCACATCAATAATGTCCATAATACTTGCAAAGTCTCTATAGTAAGAACATGAGTAGTCCATTAATGAGACGTTTGCACATGCGAAAGGTAACGAGAAGAGGACCGCGCTTTACACTGTAATAGTTTTTTGAATGGTCTCGGTAGACGCGATATCGCGCGTCGTAAGCAAAATCTTGTTGCCCCACGGATCACGAAGCATAACACCTCCCTCTTCCTGCTCGATAGGCCAACTCGCGGCTTGCAGACGTGCTGCAACTTTTGCTAGCTCGGCTTCGTTTGAAAGCTGGATAGTGAAAAAGCGTAGACCCACAGCATTTTGAGGCGGTTGAGGTGCATTGCGACTCTGCCACATGTTCAATCCAATGTGGTGATGATAGCCACCGGCTGAGACAAAGAGTGCTCCCGGCATGTATTGCATCACAGCAAAACCGAGTAGTTGCGAGTAAAACTGCTCAGCTTGCTGTATATCGGCGACACGCAGGTGAATGTGACCGAGCGTCGTGTTTGCTGGTAGTCCGCTCCATTTAGAGGCGTCTTGTTCTCCCTCTGCCATCAAGCCTTGCAGGTCTATGGGGTCCGATGCCATTGTGACCAGTCCATGTTGGTAAGACCATTGTGAGCGCGGGCGATCACGATAGACCTCTATGCCGTTGCCATCTGGATCGGAAAGATATAGTGCCTCACTTACGAGATGGTCCGCGTATCCATCTAACGACATCTGTGTTGCGACAAGGTGAGAGAGAAACTGGCCCAAATCTTTGCGCGTTGGTAAGAGAATCGCAAAATGATAGAGACCTGTCGTTCGTGCAGGTTGAGGTACGGCATTCGGTTGCTCAACAAGTGTTAGAATAGGTGAACCTGTTTCCGTGCCGAGAAGAACAATCTTTCCTTGCTGTTCTTTGACTGAGAAACCAAGCCCTGCTTGATAATAGCGGAGAGCGCGTTCGAGCGAGGAGACCGCGATCGTAACAAGCCCGACATGTGTGGCCGGGTCTAAAACATTCTGTTGTATTTCTTGCATTAGTTTCCTTCTTCCAAAAGTAGCCCTTGCCGTTGGGCAAGCGCAATAACTTCTGCTCTCGATTGTACACCAAGTTTCGCATAAAGGCTTGTCAGATGCGTCTCGACAGTTTTGATAGAGATGACGAGACGTTGCGCGATCTCACCGTTGCGAACGCCCTGTACAATCAGGTGCAATACTTCAAGTTCGCGGCTGGTAAGCGGCTCGACGAAGACGGGGAGCGTGTCCTTGTCGTCCTCAAGAAGCAGTCGTACCTCTGGCGCGAGGCTCTGCCGTCCCATTGCTACTTCATGAACCGCGCGCCGAATATCGCTGCCACGCGCGCTTTTGAGCCAGTAACCCTTTGCTCCTAGCTTGAGCATGGCCCGCACATATGCTACTTGATCGTATGCTGTAAGGACGAGGATGGCGGGCGGCTGAGGTGCTGAAAGAAGCGTGCTGGCAACGCTGAAGCCATGCATACCTTTCATCGAGATATCGAGCACGACGACATCGGGATGTATCTCCCGACACAATGCAATTGCCTCTTTGCCGTTTTCAGCTTCTCCAACAACCTTTAGAGTGCTATCCTCTTCCAGCAACCGGCGTGTTCCTTCGCGCATCATCGTATGGTCGTCAACCAGAAATACGGTGATCGTCTCTTTGTGCAAAGGAAAAAATGTGTGACTGCTCATCGCATTGCTACCTGTCGAGTCTCTTTTTCTGATGAAACTTGACTTGTATGAGTATATGTTGCACGTATCGCGACACCACGACCCGGACTTGTGCGAACGGAGATGCGACCGCCGATAGACTCCATGCGCTCTTGCATACTGACAAGTCCAAGATGTTCCGCCTGCGTCGATTTTCTCTGAAAGCCGCGCCCATCGTCACAGATAAGCAACGAACTTGCTCCCTTCCATCGTTGATGAAGACGTATCATGACGGTATGAGCATGAGCATGTTTTACCACATTGATGAGTGCCTCCTGTACCACACGGTACAACGCTAGCTCGACCTCTGCCGACGAACGGTTAGTACTGAGTCCCTTACACGTTACACTGATGTGCAGCTTTCCGCGTTTGCCCATATCTTGCGCTAACCACTGCAACGCCTCTTCCAATCCTAGCTCATCTAATAATGGTGGACGTAGCTCCAGGCAGGTTTGCCGTAAACTGGTAACGAGTGAACGTGCGAGTGGCATAGCCTCAGCAACCTCGGTCATTGTACTTGCATCTGAGAGTTGACGCACAAGCAGCATGGCCTGTTGCAATGCCTCGTCGTGCAATTCCAATGCGAGATGTTTGCGTTCGTCTTCCTGTGCCGAGACAACGCGATGATGAAGCGCGCTGAGCTTTTGCGCATCTGCCTGCGCTTGTGACAGATAACGGTTGTTTACAACAAGAACAGAGAGTTGAGCAACGAGCGTCGCGAGAAAACTCATATCTTCCCGGTCATATGGCTCAATATTTTTCTTTGGACCAAGACAGAGAAAGCCATTAAGCGTATCGCCATCATAGAGGCCCAGTAGTAAAATGTTATCAAGCAGGAGTGGTTCATGTGTTGGTTGTTGGTGATGCGTGAGCGCAAGTTGTGCCACGCCTATCAGTCGCTCTCTTGTCAGTGGAGTTGAGGTTGTTGGCTGATGATAGAGGTACCACGAACGCGACGTATCTTTGCTCGTTTCTACTATCGAAGGAATGCCCTCATTTTGTTGTACAGAATGCACGAGTAGTGCCGCATCGGAGGCATTCAGCAGTGTTTTTAGTTGTGGAAGCATAAAAGCACAAATTGAGTCGAGTCCTTGCAAGCGTGTCAGGGCAGCACTCAGTTCTCGTAAAGAGCGATTGTATTGATAGAAGTCGTGATAGAGCACCTGATCTCCTACATCACGCACTCTTCCCCAGAGCAATGGGAAAAGCAGCAGACTCACGACGAGGATACTTGCAAAAATATAATCGCGCACCTCTCCCTGTAACACGCTTATATTTCGGACTGAATGAAGCAAAATAATACTCGGAAAAATAAAAAGGCTGGCAAGCAAGAGCCAGAGCAAAATCCGTATTACACGGCGACTAATCAAACTCGTTGTGCCGAGTAGTTGATGTCGAAACAGGGCATAGTCGCAAGCAATAGGTAGAACCAAAAGTGGAATGAATAGAAGGCGCGCAAGACTGACCTGCGCTACGTTATCAAATTGTATAACGTTAAGCGCAAATACTAGAGGAGGAAAGAGCAAAAAAACAACGCCTAAGACAATCATACGTGCAAGTTGTCGTTCGTTCTTGCTGACACTGCGCAGTCCCCAGAATAGTATCCAGAAAACAACGATTAAACAGAGAAAGTTGTAGATACCTGTAATGACAAGTAGGCTATGCCCCTGTGGTTGTGGCAAAATAATCGAGAGTGGTGAGCAAAGGATAATGAGTACGGCGACAGCAAGAGGAATATATGGAAGCAAATGGGCGCGTTGACGCCCGACCTGCCAATCAACTGGCCGAGGAAACAGGCAGACAAAGGTTGTCGAAAGCCCACGCAGCATCATTGCTAAAAAAAGCGAGAGCAGATTAATCCATTGATAATCATAGCCATAGGCAAGAAAGACGCTTATCATCAGCCAGGTTGTGTAGAACAAGCCATAGGTAACGCGTGCGGTTGGTCGGTCTTGTGCGCGCAAAAAGATGGTTACGCCTGCCACATTAAAAATAACTGTAAGGATGCTTATTAATGCTATCGTTGTGAAATCTGTGGGCGGGAATGTCGAGCTAACATTGATGAGCTTCTCTGATCCGAGTGGACCAGCATTCATTGTCTTTGATGTGACGAGCAGTGAACCTGTCAGGGTGGCACAATTCAGTGGCTGGAATGGATTTTGCGCGGCATGAACGATAGCGCCTTGTTGATATCCTTTTAGCCACGCATCAGTCATTGGCTCGGCCTTCACAATACGGCAAGCTGTTGGATCTCCTGGCACTGCGGTGAATGTAACATTGCGTGGAGCCGGATGTTGTAGACTTGCCACAAGTAACACAATGATGGTAAACTGCACGGCTAAGCTTATGGCAATTATCATGTATCGCTGGATCATTACTTTATCAGGGCATTTGGAGCCTGTTGCTGCTATCTGCATGTGCGTTTCCCTGCGTCTTGTTACTAGCTACTTTCACTGATCGCTACCCGTTCCTAATGTGTACATTCATACTATATACTTTTTTGAAAAGGATAACATCAGGGGTTTCCCTGACGACAATATTTCAGAAGTCCTGTAAGCTGTAATCAAGCTGTAAACGTATTTCAGTGCGACAAAAAGTATTTCATCGAAAAGCGAGTTATCTACCGGACCATACAGAGAGGAACTATTCTATGTCATTTCTTGCGAGATTGAGTCTCGCCAATAAAAGCATTATAGCTCTAGCGACAATCGCTATTCTTTTGTTTGGCGCATTTATTATTCCGTCGCTCAAGCAGGAACTCTATCCTTCGCTTGAATTTCCCGCCGTATCGGTGATCGCAGTCTATCCAGGCGCGTCACCTGAAATTGTCGAGAAGGATGTCACGACCCCTTTAGAGCAAAGCATTCAGGGACTACAAGGTATCCAAACGGTTACGTCGTACTCGAATGAAGGTTCCTCCGTCCTGCTCATATCCTACGATTACGGTACCAATCTGGATACAGCAAGCCAGAAGGTGACGCAGCAGCTAAACAGCATTCAGTCAACCTTGCCTTCAAATGTAACGCCGCAAGTGCGAACGTTCAATATCAACTCTCAGCCGATTGTGCAACTTGCCGTAACCTCTTCGCAGGATGCACCGACGCTGGCAACAAACATCAAGAACAATCTTATACCTGATTTACAGGGTATCAGTGGTGTCGCGAACGTCACACAAACGGGTGTACGCACACAGATTGTGACCGTGGCATTGGACCTTACAAAGGTAAAGAATCAAGGCTTAAGCGCGAATCAGATTCAAGGCGCACTGCAAGCAAACAATAGTACGCTCCCTGCTGGCGAAACTTCCAGCAATGGACAAACCTTCTCAATCAAAGTTGGCAACACCTTTGGCTCCCTCGACGACATGAAAAATCTTGTCGTAGGGCAACACATCACGCCATCTGCTAATTGTCCGGCGACAGGTACTGGCGCGGGAGCGGGATCTGGTGCTGGAACTGGTGGAAGCGGTCAATTCCCAGGCGGTGGCACAGGGCAGTTTCCGGGTGGAGCGGGTGCTGGTGCCGGTGGCGCATCACAAATTCCTACTGGCGCGTCACAGGCGAGTGCATGTCCTACGACCTCAACACCTGTCAAGCTGAGCGATGTGGCGACGGTAACACAGGACTTAGCACCTTCTACCACGCTCACACGCACAAAAGGCAAAGATAGTCTTGGTCTCTCGATCACCAAATCTTCTACTGGTAACACTGTATCAATCTCGCAAGCTATTCAGAAGCAGCTGCCCGCTTTAGAAAGCAAACTCGGCAATGGCGCGAAGATCACGGTTGTCTCCGATCAGGCACCCTCTATCACAACGGCTGTTGACAGCCTTGTGCGCGAAGCTCTGATTGGTGCTGTCTTTGCCATTATTGTCATCCTGATTTTCCTGCTTTCGTTGCGTTCGACGCTGGTAACGGCCATTTCTATTCCACTTTCGATTGTGATTGCGCTGATTGGTTTGTGGATTGGCAACTACACGCTCAACCTGTTCACGCTTGGTGGACTCACCATCGCGATTGGACGCGTGGTTGATGACTCGATTGTGGTGCTTGAAAACATCTATCGTCATATGAGCAACGGCGAAGAGAAGAGTGTCGCGATACCTTCAGCCGTCAAAGAGGTAGCGGGTGCGGTAACAGCCTCTACGCTCACGACGGTTGCCGTCTTCCTGCCTCTTGCCTTTGTAGGCGGCATTGTAGGCCAGTTGTTCAATCCTTTCGCCGTCACAGTCACCGTTGCCTTGCTTCCTTCGTTGTTCGTGGCACTGACGATCATTCCTGTGCTGGCATACTGGTTCCTCAAGGCACCGAAGAATACAGTCGCAAAGGTCGCGCAGCAAAATGGTCACGAGCGTCTTGGTCCCCTGGAACGTGCATACATTCCGATGCTGCGCTGGGTGACGGCACACAAGATTCTTACGCTGCTTGTAGCCTTCTTGCTCTTTGTAGGCTCTATCGGGCTGGTTCCCTTGCTGGGCACGAACTTCTTTAGCGCATCAGATCAAAATACCTTTACCATCAGTCAGACGTTGCCTGTTGGCACAAGTCTGAGCAAAACGAACGACGCGACAAAGAAGGTCGAAGCGGCCCTGGCAAATACGAAGCACATCCAGTTCTATCAGGTAACGGTCGGTGGTGGCTCAGGCTTCTCTGCCATCTTCGGTTCCTCTGGCACTGGTAATGTTGCCAACTTCTCGGTAACAACCGAGCCGAACGCAGATCAAAAGGCCGTGCAGCAAGACATTCAAAAACAATTAAATGGACTGACTGATGTCGGAACCTTGAAACTGGCGGTCAGTCAGGGAGGTCCAAGCAGTTCAGGTATCAGCATCAACGTTCAGGCGAACGATGATGCAACGTTACGTCAGGCGTCTCAACAAGTGCTTGATGCTGTTTCGCAGGTTCCGAATACCGCTAATGTCAGCAGTAATTTGACTGCTGCGGCACCGTTGATTAACGTACAAGTTGATCCGACGAAGGCTTCAACACACGGTCTTACTGCTTCTCAAGTTGGTTTGCTGGTACGCGAAATCTATACTGGCACGACCGTGACAACCGTCACCTTGAACGGTACACAGGAAAACGTCAACTTAGTGTTAGGCTCACCTGCGACAACCGTCGACGGTATGAAGAACTTGCTGCTACCTGCGGCAACAGGAAATGTCAAACTGGGTGACGTTGCCAACGTAACTCAGACGAAAGGCCCGACACAGATCACGCATATCGGTGGAACGCGTACCGCAACGATTAGCGCGGATAGCACGACCGATAATACAGGAAGTGTCAGTACAGCCGTTCAACAAAAGCTGAGCAAATTGCACTTACCCGGTGGAGCAACATACTCTCTGGGTGGCGTAACCTCCAATCAGGCACAAGCGTTTGGCGGGCTAGGATATGCTCTGCTTGCCGCTATCGTGCTGGTCTACCTGATTATGGTTGGGACGTTCCGCAGTCTTGTGCAGCCGCTCATCCTGCTGGTGTCCATTCCTTTTGCAGCCACAGGTTCGGTTTTGCTCCTGCTGGCAACGCATACCCCGTTAGGTGTGCCTTCACTGATTGGACTATTGATGTTGATCGGTATTGTGGTGACAAACGCCATCGTGTTGCTTGATCTTGTACATCAATACCGCTTGAAAGGCTTGGACGCACGAAGCGCGGTACTCGAAGGTGGTAGCCGTCGCCTACGTCCAATTCTCATGACCGCCATTGCAACCATTCTCGCGCTCACGCCCATGGCATCCGGCTTGAGTAAATCAAGCGGCTTCATAGCGGCACCGCTTGCCCTGACCGTAATCGGCGGTCTCACAACCTCCACATTGCTCACGCTTCTCCTCGTGCCAACGCTGTATGTGTTGGTCGAGGGACGTGGCAAACGCGCGAGCAAACCGCCCGTCGAGGAAGAGCGCGTTGTGCCAGCCGTACGCGAAGAGCAGACGCAGCAAGCACCTGCATAATGTAGCCTGCTTGCTGTTTAAGAAAGAGACGATCAACGGGGATCGTCTCTTTCTTTTTGCTACTCGACGCACTACTCTTCCAGTGCTACAATTACAAAGGTCAAGTTTCATCAGGTACGCGAAAAAGGCATCGTCGATGAGGCCAGGGCACCCGCAAGGGGAATGCCCCTCCCATACACGATGCATCGTGTATGGGAGGGGCATTCCC
>CAXTUE010000047.1:0-13862 GCA_964247355.1 uncultured Ktedonobacteraceae bacterium
TCTTTATACTATGGTACGTATGTATGATATGATACATGAAGTAGGAATGTTGTGTCATTAGATAGCTGAAACATTTCACGTCTAGTGCTTCTCTAAAAGAATGTATGAGTGAGTATCAGGTGCATCCATCACAGAGTATTCGGCTAACCCTTTCACATAATACACCTGTTCCAGCCGTTTCAACAGAGCAGGACGACGCGAAACTCGTTGTAGCCAGCAAAAACGGAGACCAGGATGCTTTTGCGTTGCTTGTGCAACGTCACCAGCACCGTGTATTCAATCTTGTCTATCGTATGTTACAACAGTATGACGAGGCCAGCGAAGTAACACAGGAAACATTTCTTGCCGCATGGCAGGGACTGCCTGGATTTCGTGGTGACGCACGCTTTTCTACATGGCTGTATCGCATTGCCTATAATTGTTGTTTGAAACAGGTGGAGCAACGGAAACGCGATCAGGCGTTGCAGACAGCGATACAGGCCGAGCAACATTTGGAGGATGCTGGTAGCGAGATGCGCGTGGATACCGAAATCGACGCCCATGACCGGCAGGTACTTGTACGCGAGCAACTCTCGACGTTGCCCACAAAGTACCGTCTTGTCCTCGTGTTGCGACACCTGCAAGAAAAGACGTATGAGGAAATGGCCGAAATTCTGGCTATGCCTATTGGTACTATCAAGACTCATTTATTTCGCGCTCGTAACCTGCTAAAAGAACGGCTGCAAGCGTTTGAGCTAGAACGTAATACACCTTCGGGAGGCCATTAATGCGCTGTTCTCAAGCTGTCCAACAACTACAATTATACGTCGATGCTCAACTTCCGTTGGAAAGAATTCACCCACTCGAAGTTCATATCGCCGATTGTGCCACGTGTCGCAACGAACTGGCTGTACTCGAAGAGATCGCGACAGCCTTAGAACGCACCGAGTCCGTGATGGAACCTGCCGACCTTACGAAGAACATTATGCAGCGCGTAGCATTTGACGTACAACAGCGCGAACATGCGAAGGTTGCACGCGAAGTGTACGTGCCGCTACGTCCATCGCTGAAAGAGATTCTTGCCGCCATCGTGCTGGCAACCGTGACGATGATCGGTATCCTGCTTACACAGCCCACGTTACGGGCCAGCTTACCATTTGCGAATGTGCTCAACCATGCTGTGCGTGTAACTCTATCAACGGTACAGTTTATCGCGGTCACAAATAGTGGTACGCTAAACGCTGTATTTTGGATACTTGGCACTCTCCTCGGAGTAAGCATTACGCTCGCTCTGGCTGGCAATGAAATGCGCGACGAATGGTTTAAGGCGATCAGCCACAAGTTGCCTGTATGGTAGATATATGCACATTGCAAGGCATCGTCGTCCTCTTGAAATACTCTATGGCTTCTACCTGCTAAGTCACCCCATCCCCGTGCTTTTTCATACTATTGCCGTTGCTGGCTTCGCGCTCGTGGCAGCATGGCCTCATTTTAATTGGGGTGTTATCGCGCTTGTCATTGCCGCTCATACCGCCATGCAGCTCTCCATTGCATCTCTTAACGATTATTGTGATCGTCAACTTGATACACTGGGTAAGAAGCGTAAGCCAATTCCTCTGGGTCTGGTACGTCCGAACGAAGCCCTTATCTTTGGGCTGTTTCTGACTGTCATCATGTTACTGCTTTTGTTACCGCTTAATCCGCTTGCATTACTTGTCTCATGCCTCTATCTTGCGTTTGGGCAGGGCTACAATCTAGGACTCAAATCAACGCCTCTCAGTGGTGTTGTTTTCGCATTAGCGATACCCCTTATTCCGCTCTACGCCTTTCTCGGCGTGGGTCATGTGCTACCCGTAATTCTATGGCTTGTGCCTGTCGCGGCACTGCTCGGTATTGCACTCAATCTCGCGAATGCCCTTGCGGATATTGAGGAGGACGCGGCGAACGGCGCTCGTACGCTTGCCGTCGTACTAGGGTCTCAGGGTGTCTATATAGCTTGTCCTCTCCTGATTATTTTTAGTATGCTCTTAATAGGTGGACTTACACTCGCTGGCATTGTTCCCGCTCAAACACAACTTGTAGTGGCGACACTCTTTATCACTGGCGCAAGTGCGTTAGGCTTGTTACTTTTCTTTCGTCCAGATAGTGTTATCAGAACAGGTAAACGTTATTTTTACCTCGTTGTCTCGACATGTATTGTGCTTGCCGCAGGCTGGTTGATAGGAGTGCTTCTCTAATGCCATTACATCTAACGCTACTCGAAAATATATTGGCTCGACTCAATGTGCTCCCCATACCGCTGGTAGATACGCCGCTATCCGCCGGAATCGCGAAGGTGCTTGTGACTGCCTGCGAGATTGACCTATTCGATACACTGGGCAAGCAACGCATGACTTTAGAGGCGTTGGCACAGAAAGTAGACTGTAATCCTCAGGGCCTACAATTGCTGCTACAACTGCTCGTCTCGGCTGGCTACCTCAAATATAAAGATGAGCAGTATGCGAACACTGCTGTAGCGAGGCGTTGGCTTACCAGTACCTCCTCCGTCAGCATCGCACCTTATGTTATTCATAGTCCAGACATCGTAGCCATCTGGGACGCTATGCCGGAGGTCGTGCGCACAAACCAGCAAGCCATGCATATGCCCTATGCAGAGGACGCGAGCAATCCCGAAACAGCACGTTTGTTGGCGCGTCACTACGCCGGCCTTGCCTCACTTGCCACGGCATTAGGGCGCGAGATTACGCTACGGGTACAACTGCCGCGTGGCGCAACGAGGCTATTAGACGTAGGCGGCTCACACGCGGCCTATAGCGCACTCTTCTGTCGCAAATATCCGCGCCTGCATGCAACTATCATGGACATACAGGCGGGTATTGAGGCGGGAAGACGCACCGCCAAGTTCATGAAGCTTGAACCGCGTATGGACTTTCTCTGCGCAGACATCGTACAGGACGATTTCTCAGAACAACTAGCCGCACAATTCGATGCTGCGCTCTATTTTCATATCGCGCACCTCCTGCAACCAGAACTCAATCAAGCCACGCTGACAAAAGTTGCCAAAACCCTCAAGCCCGGCGGTATGCTTGTTTACGTCGATCAAGTTACCGACCAGACGCACGGCTCTAAACTGGCCTCGCTCATGGTTCAGTTTATGGCTCTGACCGTCACCACCATCGGTGGTACGTGTTATCCCTTCTCGACAGTAAAAGGCTGGCTGGAAGAGGCTGGTTTCGGGAATGTGAAAAGCTATAGATTGATTACGCCTGGGGCATCGCTGATTACCGCAATCAAAAAATAAAATACTGATGTACTAATTCGCTCAGATATGATATGATTTTTTTATCAGCTATCTGAAGAAGCGATACTACACAGGAACTGGACTCATGCCTCAACTCGAACGTCTACTCTTTCTTAATCAAGGCACCGAAGGTATAGGTCGGCGCTATATTGTCGATGCGTTGCTTGCGCTTCTAGGTGCTCTTCTCATCACTGGCTGCATCGCTTTGTTCCAGCTTTCTCCTATTCGCAATATCTCGTTACTCTATCTGTTCGTTGTCTGGATTCTTGCCATCAATCGTGGCCTGTACTCGGCTCTATTGGCTGCGATTTTTGCTTTTTTCTCGTTTGACTTTTTTCTTGTGACTCCAATATACACCTTCACCATTAGTGATCCCGCTGAGTGGCTCGCGCTCTTTTTCTTTCTAGCAACCGCAGTTGTCACCGGTATCATTGCAGCTCGCTTACGACAGAGTGTGCAGGACGCAACGCAACGTGAGAAAGATGCTCATGCCCTCTACCAGTTAGTGAATGCCACTGCCAATGAGGGAAATCTGGACAATCAACTCAAGATAGTGGCGCACACCATTGAAGAAATCTTTGCCCCTTCAGGAGTGTGTAGCTGTTGCATCCTCATTCCAAATAATGAGAGTAGTCGTACACCATTAAAATGTGTGCAGACGGAGGAAGACAGTATTACTCCATCCTCTGACGAAGAGGCAATGCGTTCCTGGGTTTTGGAAAATGGACAAACGCGTGATCTCTATGACGTACCGCTTGTGCGAAGGACTTCATCGACCTATTTGTCGAAGGTGATTGTGCATACTACGGAGCAAGCCAACACTCCTAGTCGCTATATCCGCCTTATTCCATTGATGGCTGGTACACGGACCATTGGCATTGTGCGCTTAACTATCGAAGATGATCCCACAGTTCGCAACGAGCAAAAGTTGCTAAAACCCGTCTATGGCTCCTCTGCGCAAGACGTTCATCCTCCCTCTACTGTACAGCGTGTACTGAGTGCTATTACTGGTGAAAAACGTGAACAAGCTCTACTGCAAACTTCATTTTTCCAATCTTTCTTAGATCAGGCAACCGCGATTATCGAAAGTGCACGTCTGCGCCAGGAGAGTTTGCAGATAGAAGTATTGCAGCGTACTGATGCCTTGCGCGCCGCCCTTCTATCCTCTGTCTCGCATGACCTTCGTACTCCTCTTTCATCTATCAAGGCTGCGGCCTATAGTTTGCAGGAGAAAGATATTACGTGGGATGAAGAGTCACGCCATAGCTTCGCGGAAACCATTGAGCGCGAAGCTGACCGCCTGAACCGTCTGGTTGGAAATATTCTCGACATGTCGCGTATCGAGGGCGGCGCACTCAAAGCTGAAAAAGAATTGTATCCACTCGATGAACTGGTGTATCATGTTGTTAATCATATGCAGTTTTTGCTGAAAGACCGCGAGGTGCGCATCTCAGTACCAGACACGCTGCCGCCAGTTGCTCTGGACTTTCTGCAGATAGATCAGGTCCTCACCAACCTGATCGAAAATGCCGTACGCTATACGCCTGCTAAATCGACGATAGAAATACGTGCAGTCGAGCAAAGTGGCGATATACTCGTGAGTGTAGCTGATGCCGGGCCAGGAATTCCCGACGAATATATCGAGCGCATCTTTGATAAATTCTATCGTGTCTCTGGTGCGAAACAGAGAGGAACGATGGGAACGGGACTCGGCCTGGCTGTGTGTCGCGGCTTAATTGAGGCGCATGGCGGTCGCATCTGGGCAGAAAATCGACAGGGTGGGGGAGCTATCTTTCAGTTTACGCTCCCGCTAGCAAAGACGAAGGTTCTGGCATGAGTAAGAGCAGTAGACGCATTTTAATCGTCGATGATGAAATAGAAATTCGACGTGCATTGCAGCGTCATCTCGTCGCGCATGACTTTGAGGTAACGGTCGTTGGCAGTGGGGAAGAGGCATTGGATGAAATTACACTGCGTCGCCCCGATTTGATGCTGCTCGATCTTGGCTTGCCAGGAATGAGCGGTCTTGAGGTCTGTAAACGCGTACGTGCCATCTCCAACCTGCCCATTATTGTGCTTTCCGCAAGAGATGCAGAGCGTGATAAAGTACATGCCCTCGATCTTGGAGCTGATGACTATATAGCGAAACCCTTTGGCATCGACGAAGTGCTTGCGCGCATCCGTGTCGCTCTACGCCATCTTTCTCAACTACAAGAGTCTATTGGCACGACCTTCGAGGTTGGGCCGCTCAAAGTCGATTTCGCGCAGCATCTGGTCTACCTCAATGGCATCGAAGCTAAGCTCACGCCCACAGAGTATGATTTGCTCTCTGCCTTGATAAAGAATAGCGGCAAGATTATGACGCGTCAGATGTTGCTCTCTCAGGTGTGGGGCACTGGCTATGGCACAGAGGCGCACTATCTGCATGTGTACATCGGGCAACTACGGCGCAAAATCGAACCTGATCCCGCACATCCTCGATTCATCATCACCGTCTCCGGTGTTGGCTATCGCTTCAATGCCGACAATCTTTAGAAATTATTGAGCCTTCTTTCCCCTCCTCTTACCCCTTCTTGAGCAAAATGGCTGTATGCTGTTGGTAGGTAACACACTTCTACGACATCTTACAGAAGGGGAATTTCACTATGAGTGGCGCACGCATCTTACTGGTCGAGGATGACGAAGGTCTTTGTGACGTTGTGTTCCGTAACTTACAGGCACGAGGTCATGAGGTAACTATCGCGACAGACGTGCAGAGTGCGCTCACGCAGTTACATTCGCACACCTTCGATCTCACATTCCTGGATATCAACTTGCCCGACTCAACAGGGTGGGATGTGCTACGCATCGCGCAGCGCGAAGGGGATATACGCCCCCGGCAGATCGATGGTCAAGGCGAGAAGTTGCCTGTTGTCATTATGTCTGCGGTCCGCGTCAGTCCTACTCGCCTTGCGGAATTTCACCCGCTCGCGTATCTGCCAAAGCCCTTTCCGATGGAAGCCCTGATACGCCTCGCGTCAGAGGCTGCAGCGCGTAAAAATGCTGGTGCTGGAACGGGTGCTGGTCAGAACGATGTTACCGAATTTTTTGAGGAAGCATAAAAGGTTTTGGAGGAGTCTTATGTCAGGTATTGTGCTTGATTTGTTCATTGTTGTTGTGTCTATTGCGTCCTTTGTTGTGCTGATTGGCTTTGTGCGAGCCTGCGATCTCTTATAGGAGGACATATGACGAATACGCCTATCGAGTATATTCTCGTTGGTATTGTGACGTTAGCAATCGCTATCTATCTGGTCATTGCATTGCTTGCACCAGAAAAGTTTTAGTCGTGAGGTGAAACTATGCCTGTAGTCCTGAGTAGTGTCTTGCAGGTGCTAATCTTCCTGGCCCTTGTGCTTCTGGTTACGAAGCCACTCGGCCTCTATATGACGAGAGTCTTCGCGGGAGAGCGAACGTGGCTGTCGCCCGCCCTCGTTCCCGTCGAACGCATCTTTTATCGCTTGTCCGGCGTCGATCCTGAAGAAGAGCAAAAATGGACAACCTATACCATTGCTATGCTGCTCTTCAGTCTGGTCGGCATGCTGATTCTCTATATTCAAATGCGCACCCAGCAGTGGTTGCCACTGAACCCTGCGAGTATGTCTGCGGTTGAGCCATCACTTGCCTTTAATACGGCCATGAGCTTTACCACTAACACTAACTGGCAAAACTACTTTGGTGAGCAGACGATGAGTTATCTGACGCAGATGTCTGGCCTCGCCTTTCACAACTTTGCCTCTGCTGCCACTGGTATCGCGCTGGCCGTTGCCTTTGTACGTGGTCTGACGCGCAAAAGTGGACAGCATATCGGCAACTTCTGGGTTGACATCACGCGTTGTATTCTGTACATTCTGCTGCCCATTTCAATCATCGGCGCACTTGTGCTCGTCTCGCAGGGCGTAGTGCAGAATTTCAATGCATACACAAATGTGACCACGCTTGATGGTGTCAAACAGGTCATTGCGCAGGGACCTGTCGCCTCGCAAGAGTTTATCAAAGAGTTCGGCACCAATGGTGGCGGCTTCTTCAACGTCAATTCGGCCCACCCTTTTGAAAACCCCAACGTGTTCACCAATATGTTGGAAATGATTGCAATCTTCGCAATTCCCGCTGGCCTGTTCTACCTGTTCGGTAAAATGGCTGGCGATACGCGACAGGGCTGGGTATTGTGGATCGTCTCTGCTATCATCTTCTTAATCGGTGTCACAATTGCGATTCCTGCTGAACAAGGTGGCAATCCTCAACTTGCGCAAATAGGCGTCAATCAGACCGTGACCGATGCGCAGACCGGTGGCAACATGGAGGGCAAAGAGGTTCGTTTCGGTATCGCGCAATCCGCCCTCTTCGCCGTGGTGACGACGGATGCTTCGTGTGGTGCCGTCAACGGCTTTCACGATAGCTACACACCAATCGGTGGCCTCGTACCGTTAGCGAATATCGCGCTTGGCGAACTCGTCTTTGGTGGTGTCGGTTCGGGTCTATACGGCATGCTCATTTTCGCGGTCCTAGCGGTGTTTATCGCGGGTCTGATGGTTGGGCGTACGCCTGAATACCTCGGCAAGAAGATCGAGCAAAAAGAGATCAAAATGGCCGCGCTTGCTATTCTTATTCTGCCCGCGTCCATTCTGCTCTTTTCTGCTGCCGCCATCGTCCTGCCTGTCGGTCAAAGCTCCATCGCCAATGCTGGACCACATGGTCTGTCGGAGGTGCTCTATGCCTTTACCTCGACCACAGGCAACAACGGCTCGGCCTTCGCAGGTCTAAACGGCAACACACCGTTTTACAACTGGACGCTTACCTTTGCCATGATTATTGGACGCTTCGCCTTCGTCATTCCAGTGATGGCCCTCGCCGGTTCGCTTGTGCGCAAACGCGTTGTTCCCGCCGGACTTGGCACCTTTCCCACAACTGGCCCTCTGTTTGTGAGTCTCGTAATCGGTGTGATTGTCATTGTCGGTGCGCTGACATACTTCCCCGCCTATGCGCTGGGTCCAATTGTCGAGCATTTGCTGATGCTAGCAGGAAAGACGTTCTAAGATGAGTACAAATGTAGTAGAGCCTCCACAGGAAACGCCAGAGACAAAACAATGGAAGACGCGACGCAAGGGCAGTTCGTCCATTTTTGATGCGAGCATTCTGCGCCGGGCCATTGGAGACTCGTTCAAGAAACTGGACCCGCGAGTACAACTGCGCAACCCTGTGATGTTTGTCGTAGAGGTGGGTAGTGTCATCACAACCATCGAGTTTGTGCGTCTGCTCATCCAGACATTTACCCAGTCTTCTGCGAACCCTGCATTGGTCAGCGAAACATTCTTTGTTTTGGCTATCGCGATATGGCTGTGGTTTACCGTTTTGTTCGCGAATTTCGCCGAGGCAATGGCGGAGGGTCGCGGCAAAGCACAGGCCGATACCCTGCGTCGTACACGCACAACCACGCTCGCTAAGAAACTCGCCAGTGCCGACCTTGCAGGTAAAGTGCAGGAGGTTGCTGCCCCCGACCTACGCAAGGGTGACTATGTGCTGGTGGAGGCGGGCGATGTCATTCCTGGCGATGGCGAGGTCGTCGCTGGCGTCGCGTCCGTCGATGAGTCAGCAATCACAGGTGAGTCCGCACCTGTCATACGTGAAAGCGGCGGCGACCGTAGTGCGGTAACGGGCGGTACGCGTGTACTATCCGACCAGATTGTTGTGCAAATCACGGCCAATCCGGGCGAAACCTTCCTCGACCGCATGATTGCCCTCGTCGAAGGCGCAGCTCGTCAGAAGACACCGAATGAAATCGCGCTCAACATTCTACTCGCAAGCTTGACCATCATCTTCTTGCTGGCCGTGGTTACGCTGGAGCCATTCGCCATCTATTCAGGCGAGGCGGTGTCCATCACAACGTTGATCGCTCTGTTGGTCTGTCTCATTCCAACAACGATTGGTGGTCTGCTGTCCTCTATCGGTATCGCGGGTATGGACCGCATGGTGCAACGTAACGTGCTTGCCATGAGCGGTCGTGCGGTCGAGGCGGCAGGAGATGTTGATGTGTTGTTGCTCGACAAAACCGGTACCATCACGCTCGGCAATCGACAGGCCAGCCGCTTTGTCCCAATTGCTGGCGTTGACGAACACGACCTGGCTGAGGCTGCACTCCTATCGAGCCTCGCCGACGAAACGCCCGAAGGCCGCTCAATCGTCGCTCTTGCGCAAGAACGCTACGGTCTACAGGCACGTGAAAACGATAGCTCAATGACCTTCATTCCATTCACCGCGCAGACACGTATGAGCGGTGTAGACATGACGGGCAGTGTACCAGGAGCGATGCGCTCTATCCGTAAAGGTGCCGGGGACTCGGTTGCCGCTTATGTTACGGAGAATGGCGGTACGCGCAACGAGGAGCTTGATGCTCTCGTTAAGAGTATTGCCAGTGCTGGTAGTACGCCGCTTGTCGTCGCCGAAACGACAACGGGTGGCAGCGATGGACATGCGCGCTTACTCGGTGTGATCGAACTCAAAGACATCGTGAAGGGCGGCATGCGCGAACGCTTCGACCAATTGCGCCGCATGGGTATTCGTACCGTTATGGTGACTGGTGACAACCCGCTCACCGCCGCCGCCATCGCGAAAGAGGCGGGAGTCGATGACTTCCTGGCACAGGCCACACCAGAGACGAAGATGAAGCTGATTCGTGAGCAACAATCAGGCGGTCGCCTTGTGGCTATGACTGGCGACGGTACCAACGACGCACCCGCACTGGCACAGGCCGATGTTGGTGTGGCGATGAATACGGGTACACAAGCGGCAAAAGAGGCGGCCAACATGGTCGATCTCGACTCCAACCCGACAAAGCTGATCGAGGTTGTCGAGGTCGGTAAACAACTGCTGATTACCCGTGGTGCGCTCACTACTTTTAGTATCGCTAATGATGTCGCGAAGTACTTCGCCATCATTCCGGCGGCGTTCGCAGTGACCTATCCACAACTCAACGCTTTGAATATTATGCGCTTGAACTCGCCCCATAGCGCGGTGCTCTCGGCGGTGATTTTCAACGCTCTAATCATTATTGCGCTGGTCCCGCTTGCCTTGCGTGGTGTGGCCTATCGCGCCATTGGTGCGGGTCCACTGCTACGCCGTAACCTGTTAATTTATGGCCTCGGCGGTATTATCGTGCCGTTCGTTGGCATCAAAGTTATCGACTTGATACTCGTGCTCTTACATCTTGCTAGCTAGCAATGCACGTTGACCGTCGAGCCAAACCCTCGACGGTTGACTCGACATAAAGGAATTTTGCGATGAAACAACTTCGTCCCGCAATCGTTTTAACTGTGCTGTTTATTCTTGTCACAGGCTTAATTTATCCCGGTATCGTCACAGGCATTGCCCAACTCATTTTCCCTTATCAAGCTAATGGTAGTCTGCACTATGCCAATGGCAAGCTCGTTGGCTCGGACCTGATTGGGCAATACTGGACCTCGGCTCGCTACTTTCATGGCCGTCCCTCCGCAACGCTCAATCCGAGTGGTACACCTTCACCCTATGAGGCTGATAACTCTTCTGCCTCAAATCTTGGCCCTACCAGCGCAACTCTGCTAAAATCTGTGAAGGACCGCGAGACACAACTGAGAAAAGAGAATCCGAACGCGCCTGCTGGTCCAATACCCGTTGATCTTGTGACCGCTTCTGGTTCCGGCCTTGATCCCGATATATCAGTTGCCGCTGCCCTCTATCAAGTGCCACGTATCGCGAATGAGCGAGGGATGAGCCAGGACAAGGTGCGTCAACTGGTCATGGCGAACGAGCAAGGCAAATTCTTGGGTATCTTTGGCGAGCCTCGTGTCAACGTGCTCAATCTAAATCTTGCCCTGGATAACGCGAAATAGAGTGAATGTATGAGCGAACCATTCTCCAATCGTCAACAACCAAAGCAACAAGATGGGCGACCCGATCCCGAAGCGTTACTGAGACGCTACAATCTACGCGATAAAGACGCAAGCGACTCCGTGTCTTTCCCTTCTTCAACGCAGGAAGAGAAGACACGGGGCCATCTTCGTGTCTATCTCGGCTCAGTCGCGGGATCGGGCAAGACATACGCGATGCTGCAGGAGGGCCACCGGCGCAAAGAGCGTGGCACCGATGTTGTAATTGGCTATGTCGAGACGCACAAACGTCCCCAGACCGAAGCACAAATCCGCGATTTAGAGCTTATTCCGCGCGCGAAAATAGCCTACAAAGGCGTGACGCTTGAAGAAATGGACACCGCCGCGATTATTGCTCGCCATCCCCAGGTTGTCCTGGTCGATGAACTTGCCCACACTAATGTGGCCGGCTCGAAACATCGAAAACGTTATCAAGATGTCGAGGAGATTCTACAAGCGGGCATCGACGTAATCACGACACTGAACGTGCAACACCTGGAAAGCCTCAATGATCGCGTTGCCGATATCACAGGCGTACTCGTGCGCGAAACCATTCCAGATCGCATTCTTGACAGGGCTGATGAGGTCGAGCTGATTGATATCGCGCCTCATGCCTTACAGCAGCGTATGAAGCATGGCAACATCTACCCGCCCGAACGCATTGATGCTGCTCTAAATAACTTCTTCCGCGAAGGTAATTTAACTGCGCTACGTGAACTTGCGTTGCGCCGTACTGCTGAGAAAACGGAGTCGCAGCTTCGCCAGTACATGACCGAACACGATATCACCGACACATGGACCACCAGCGAACGTGTGCTTGTCGGCTTTGACTATCGTCCGCAGAGCCGCCAGATCATTCGCGATGCCCTACGTCTCGCGCAAGGGCTACACGCCGAACTGCTCGCCGTATCCATTGAGCTAGAAGGCCCTTCCGTCTTCCTGCGCCGAATCACAAATTTCCTGCGCTATGGTTCAGATGCACCTCGGAGACGCGAAGAAAACATCGAAAGAATCAACGAACACGCCCTCTTCGCCGAGGACCTCGGTGCCGAGGTTATCCGCATCAAAAGCGAAGATATCGCACATGGCCTCGCTTCCATCGCCAACGAACGCGGCGTCACCCAGATCGTCGTCGGCCAACCCACCCGCACCCACTGGGAGGAATTGCTCTACGGCTCCGTTGTCAACCGTCTTCTACGCTTGAGCAACAACATAGACATCCATATCGTCTCGACGAATAGAAAACAAACTAGGACCCAGGAAACTGATAAATACTAAGGGAAGAATATAGAGAAGATACCAATCAAAATGCATATGCATCAAGCTTTTATACACAAGCACCGCTATTCGTTGCTTATTTACACTGCCCCAAATATATTGCGCAAGTAGTGAGGTTGGAAAAGATGGCACAGACAGTGCTTATAGCTCGGTCATTTCCACCTCGTTAGGAGATAATGTTCATAGTTGCAAGCTGTTCCTGTGTCGCTGTAGACTTGTTAAGACTAGGTTGGTCTATTGTTGCACCTGTGAGTATAGCAGCAGTGAGGTCAGCCGCATTGAGATTAGCTGCACTGAGATTAGCCCCGTTAAGGTTAGCATGACTAAGGTTGGCTCCAGTGAGGTCAGCATGGCTGAGATCGGCTCCACTAAGATCGGTGTAGCTAAGGTTGGATACACTAAGCCTTGCATAACTGAGGTCACTATCGTTGAGATCGGCTCTATTAAGGTTGGCTCCAGCGAGATTGACCGCGCTCAAGTTGGAGTCGCTCAGATCGGCACCTCTAAGATCGAGGTCATAGAGTGCGAGACTATGCAAATCGGCATGCCGAAGGTCAATATAAGTAAAGGGTATAATGCTTGAGTCTGCGTCTTTTGTTATAAGTCCTAACTCTCGTAAGAATGCAAGCATATAGTTAATTCGTCTTGTATTAAGTTGGTGAAACATAGTTAAGGTTCGCACACGAGCAATGTTTCGTACCTCATCTTCTGGTTTGGACTCTCTTAGCTTTTCATGAAGAAGCAAATTTTGTATATGGTCGAAGTACGCCTGTAGTGCTATTTCTTGCTGATTATCGATAGCAAGCCTTCGCTCATTGTCAGCCCGCTTTTCCGTAATCGCAAGTTGGCTTTTCTTGTCAGCGCGCTTAAACCATACCACTATCAGTACAAGTACAATAGGAGTAACAAGTAGTTGTAGCCAATCGTAGAGCGGCCTATCAAATCCTGCCCATGCCCAATGTTTTACAGCACCTAGTACGAGCAATATAAGAATTGCTAAGCATACAACGATACTTACAAGCCTCCAATCTAGCGTATCTTTCATAACCGCTTTATCCTTTGAACATGGATGTAAGAAATATTCTTAGCCATAGCCCTCGCATTCCCTGAATTGTTAACATACCATCCCAGACTTCCTGTGTACCCTGTTTTACTGCCATTGATATTTTACCTTCACTACCAATAGCAATAGGGTAGACATCGGCAAAGTAGTCATTGTTATTGCTCAAGACAGAAAACGCATTCACTAAATTTTCCATATCCGTGTCTTTTATTATAGAGGCTGCTACACGGTTGCTACATTTTTAAAGAAATAAGAAGATTGTGAAAGATGTGTAAGCACTTATAAAACAAGGGAGGAAGTCTCT
>CAXTUE010000048.1:0-4263 GCA_964247355.1 uncultured Ktedonobacteraceae bacterium
ATCTACGTGCATCAATCGTACAAGTAATAGGAGAAGTTGATAAGCCGTTTCCCACTGAACTACAAGAAGTGTTGCGGCAAGCTCAGCCCTCTCTCCTGGTTATCACTCCAGGTGTGCTTAGTGCGAAATTGCGTAAGCGTGGCGATACCTCTGTTATAGCACTGCCACCAGAGTTATCGCCAAACAATACCTTACTTCATCTGCAAATCGTACAAACGGCACAAGTGGGAACACTTGATATAAGAAATAGTACAGTAGGTTGGAGCATGAACACGACGTAATGCTCTCTTCTACTCAGGTGACTGAGCGAATAAAATAAACTGTTCCAGTAGGGAACGTGCTAGAATAAAGGGATACAACAACTATGTTCTGTGATCGTTGTGGAAATGAGATAGCATCTACAGCTACACAATGCCCTTTTTGCGGAATGGCAACAGGAAATCCAGCGCGATACACTCAGCCTTCCGCATATGAAGTCAAGTCTTTCCAGGACGATCTCAGTAGCTTCGGAGGTCCTCCTCTGTATCAAGCTGGATATAGTGTCGTTCCTCCACCAGTACAACAGGGAGGCTACCCGCAATTTCCACAGCAGACACCTGGATATGGTCCCGCCTCTTATGCTCCTCCCTATCAGCAAGTCAACGTCACGGTTGTACAGAATACAAGTAGTGATGCACCACTCGTGGCCGAGATTGTGCTATCGCTCTTTGGAATATTTGGTGTAGGCTGGCTACTAGGTGGCGAGACGACGACCGGCATAATTCTTTTGCTATGTAGTATCTTCATCTACTGGCCTATTATGATTTTAGGCACAGTGTTTACGCTAGGGATAGGATTAGTCTGTCTCGGTCCCCTTGCGATTGGCGCAATTATTCTTAACGCGCTTCTCTGTAATCAAGCACTTAAACGACGTGCTGCGCGGCTTGTTGTTGTGCAATCACAGCCACCGCCCCATATACCACAACCACCTATGCAAAGACCACAATAGGGACAGAGGTAGAGGAACATGACAGGGGCAAGTCGCAGTCATGTTCCAACACAACGCGTCATTTAGGGAACGCGAGTCTTCGATATTTTTCTCTGGACTCTAGCCATGCCTCGTCGGAGAGACCCATCTTTTCGCGCAACGCTTCGGGTGTTACGCCTGCTTTCAGTTGCTGCACGGCAAAGGTATCACGGAGGAGTTGTAGCGTGACGCGTTTCTTGATGTTCGCGGCTTTCACGGCTTTGGCGAGAATATAATTCAGGTTGCGGTCGGTACAGGCAAACACCTCGTTAGTGAGGGCGTATTTCTGCTGGTAGGCACGAAAAATCTGCGTGAACTCAGGTGGTAGGGCAAGACGACGCTCTCTGTGCTGCTTGTTTGTTGACGCAGCAAAATGCACGGTTACGAGCGGAACTTTTTCGTCCGAGAGATCGACTTGATGCACCTTTAGTCCCATGACCTCTTCTTTTTTTAGACCAGCATGTAATACAAGATAGACAAGGCAATGACTGCGCGCATCTTCCTCAGAGGCAGCGAGCAAGCGTTGTATCTCGTCGGCAAACAACAATTCTGGCAGTGGCGGTAGAGGACGTTCTAGTGTCAAGCTTGCCGATGGGTCCTCCTGGATCACAGACTCACGATGCAGCCAGGAGAAGAAGTTTTTCAGGAAGGTGACACGACGCGCCATCGTTTTTGGGGCGGGTACCTGTCCCTTTGTGCCGAACTTGAGTTTCATGAGCCAGTCGGTAAGCTGCTCTTTTGTAATGCGCCCGACGGGAGTGTCATAGCCCGTAAACTCGCTGAACATTTTGAGATCGGACAAAAAGCAAGTCACCGTGTAATTCGATTTGCCTCGCAGCATTAACTCTTGCTGGTAGGGGATGGCACAGGCAGCTAAACTTGACTGATCGGTCAGAGGGTTTGTGCGTACCAATGGTGGAAATGGAGTTTCTAGTGGGTCAGGAGGTTCTGCTATCACGGTTGGAGCACCAAAAAGGTTGCTTTGTAGCACAGTGCTGTCCTCGCTACGTGTTGACTCAGAAGAGGGGGGTCGCTGAGTCGAGTGCTCCTGTTGAGTATTCTTCTGCATATCTTGCATAGCTTTAACGCTCTCCTTGACAATAGAATAGTTTGTTATGTGCTTCATTTTTCATTATAGCAGAGTGCGTCTAGTAGGTATAGAGAGGAGCACATATTTTTAAAAGCCGACGAAGGCAACAATGCCAATGGCAATAAGCACGAGCGACGTAATAGTATTTGCGTTGTTTTCAAGCCATGCACCTTTGATCTGATAGCCAGCAAGCGTTGCAAGCACGGTTAGACCAACAAAGGTGGCAATCGTGAGGACGGCAAAGACGCCCAGTACACTAACTACCATACCGCCTCCAATCGCACTTGCGGCCAGTGCAACGGGTAGAATTGTTAAATCAGGAGATGCAGCGACACCAAAGGGTACGGCAATAGCGGCTAGTTTTCCCGCGAGTGTCTGCTGGCTAGCAGGTTTAGTTGCTGCATGTGCAGGGTGGGAAGAATGGTCATGACCATGCTCTCCATGCTCATGAGTGTGCTCTTCGTCGTTATTATGGGTAGTGCCAACGTTGTGAATATGCGTATGGCCACCCTCTGCATGGCTATGCCCATGTCTACCACCGAGAAAGCCCCAAAGCAAAAAGCCAAGCCCAGTTAAGAAAAGAATAATTCCAATGATGTGTCCCTGTTGGGTATCTAACTGGCGTTGAAACTGTAGCCCAATGATGGCAACAACTCCTCCCAGGATAAGAGAAGCGATGACATGCCCGACAGAGGCCAATGCACTCACACGAGCTACACGTAGCAAACTCCAACGTTGTGTACGTGCAACAACGGCAAGTGGAATCCAGTGATCAGGCAGAATGGAGTGTAAAATTGCGACGGTCGCCGCCGCACCCAAAAGGAGGAGTGAAGATGTGTACATACTATTTGCCTTTCTATGCTCTCGAAACTTCTGCTTTCCAAACTTCTAACTGCTTATATGCGCATTTACTCATATATCAACACTGTAGATATGCGGCCCTTTGAAAGAGCCGCATACTACTTATTTCAGGCGTCGTGATGGTCGGGAAGATTGTAATACACGTGGTCGGCGTGATTTTCTGCTTCTCGGAAAAGGACAGCAAGGTGACTATCATCAAGTGAATAGTAAATAGTCGTACCCTCACGGCGTTGTTTTACAAGTCGACGATCTTTTAAGAAGCGCATTTGATGTGACACGGCAGACTCTGAAACGCCAACAAGGATGGCAAGGTCACGAACGCAACACGTGCGTTTCACTAACGCATAGAGTATTTTCAGGCGTGTCGGATCACTCAAAGCTTGAAACGTACCAGCGACTACACCAATTAACGCATCTGATGGTGCAGAAGCCTGTAACTCTGCAACCACATCAGGATCAATTGGTATTAAACCGAGTATTTGTTCTTCCTGTTTACGATGTATATCTGAATGCATACTCAGATAATACCCTATTTTTGACCTCGTGTCAAGAGAACTAGAGCATAGTTACAAGATTACCTCGTCGCCCTCATGGAGGATGCGTGTTTTCTCATCTCGACTAAAAAGGCTAACAGTCTGACGGCCCATGACGCGCCAGCGAGCCGCCGTGCTAGAGGTTTCGCTTGGCTCGATGCGTACTAACGCGGTATCTTCGTCGATACCCACCACAGTGTACAGTTCGGAGACGGATTTCATCAATGATTGAAAACGTCCCTGATCCAAGAAGCCTGCCATACGATCAAAATGAGGAAAGACGATAACATTTGGCACGATAGCCATTGCCTCGACAAAAGACACCGGCTCTCCCGTCATGACCTGCCGAATCGAGATGGTGCGCGCGCTCAACATCATTGCGCCAGCACTACAGCCTGCGAGAATTGCGCCGTGGTCGTACGCGGTTTTGATAATCTCCCATGCAGGGGAGTTGCGCAATGTCTCTATTGTATGTTGGGGATTGCCGCCAGAAAAATAATAGAAATCGGCTCCTTGCAACAGGGCGAGCTGTTGCGGGTCGGATGCACTGTTGCGGTCGATAACACGCGTTGCACGTATATCGGTCACACCGAGTTGCTTGAAGTGCTTCAGGCCAAGATTGTTCCAGGAGGTGGGACCGTTTGGCTCCAGGCCACTAGCGGTTGGAAGCAAAGCTACTTTCGCCGTCTTTGCTCCACCAATGGTGTTCAAAAGATATGTATCAACCGTGTTCATGGCGTCAAGATATTCTCCTGAGCCGACCAGTGCAACTG
>CAXTUE010000048.1:4273-13846 GCA_964247355.1 uncultured Ktedonobacteraceae bacterium
ATTTCCTGTTAACAAAAAAAGATGAACTTGCATGATTAGCAATCGAGAGCGATACTGATGCCTCCCTCTTCCGCAGAACGTTTCGCGGCCTCCATCACCATGATGTTGCGCCTCGCCTCTTCGGGCGACACAACTAAGGCTTCACCCGAATGTAAGTGATTCGCCAGATTGCGGTGGAAGGGATAGAGTGGTGCTGAGGGAAGATTCAGGTGTTGTTGCTGAATAATGCCCCCTTGGTCACGGGTAGAGATAAAGATGTCTGGTAGTGCTTCGGATGGCGCAAGTTGTTCCTCAATCAGATCGCCAGACCAGCGACGCGTCTGAATTGTCTCCTGTCGCCAGTTGCCTACAATGGCCCCTTTCTCTCCTAGAATATACCACTTTGGCTTCATTGCCGCCGCGATATCAGAATGCATGAATTCAGCTTCCTGCCCGTTGGCGAACTGTAAGAAAACGCTTGACTGGTCGGCATTGGTCACATCATGCCAGACACGTTTATGTTTCACGCCTCGTACGTGGGTTACGCGATCAGGAATAAGCTGTAGTATCCAATCCAGATAGTGTGATCCCCAGTCATAGAAGACGCCGCCGGAGATCGGCTCATGGGAATGCCAGTAATCGCAGGGATGTGCATAACCGCCAATAAATGTTTCCATATGGAAAACTGGCCCAATGCTTCCGCTCTTGATAACCTCTCGTATAGCAAGATAATCAGGGTCCCAGCGTCGACACTGGTAGACGGTGAGGACACGTTGTCGTTCTTTAGCGAGCGAGATCATAGCGTCAGCTTCAGCAGTTGTCAAACAAAAGGGCTTTTCGCTGACAACATGTTTGCCAGCATGCAGCATCTGCATTGTAAGTTCTGCGTGTGTATTAGGTGGAGTCGAGATAATCACGACATCAATACTCGCGTCCTCCGCTACTTCAGCCACGTCTGTACAGGTACGGATGCCAGGAAAAGCTGCTTGTGCCGCACGCAAACGTTCCTCGTTGCGATCACACACCAACGCGTATTCCAGCCCTGGCGTATTGTGAATAGCTGTGCCGTGCTCAAAACCAATGGCACCATAGCCGATCATCGCAATCCGTGCGGTCTTTTCTACCGTGTCGGCACCGGCAACGTAGCGAACAGCCCGTGCCATCATTTGTTGAAACACAGGATGCACCTGTGTCTCGGATGTGTTTCCCAGTGTTGTGCAAAAGACTCGTCCCCGACCATAGGAACGCGTATAGGCGACGGCATGTGATGCATAACGCCACGTTGTACGCCATAGTACTTCAGCATCAGGAGGTATTCTTTCCAATAAGTAGAGCGACTCGAACACAGTAAAGGTAGGGTCAACACGACGCGTTAGATAGGTATCGGAAGCAGCTACCCGTACAATGATTTCGCACTGTGGAGTATACAGGCCGCGAACAGAGCCTAGAACAGGTCCTAACTGTTCGTATTCGGAGTACATTTGCACTGCATTTCCGCTACACATCAGGCCACCGCCATTTTCGACAAATGTGCAGAGAGACATTTCCTGTCGAAGAGTGAGCGGTCCTGCGTTTCCGTCAAGATGTACGACCTGCTGTGGTGTAAGATACGCGAACATTTCCGGGTTTGTAACGATTGAAATATCTTCTCTCACCAACATTATTTCTATAGCTCCTTTTTTCTTTGACTACTGCTGTGCATGAGTGTGAGGATGCTCGTGAGAATGATCGGGCCAGTGCTGGTGGACATGAGTATGTATCGTGCCGGGTGCTGGCAGTTCTTCTGGTGAGTGAGTGTGCGTACCTTCAAGATGGAAGGGGCGGTCGTGTCCATACCAGAAATGCTCAGGGTTGTAGTTCGCCACGAGCAAACTTTCGCCGTGATGCCAGCGATCCCGAAAGATATCATAGTTCTTTTTGCTTTTCGTACGACGTTCCTCTTCACTGAGACTGTACCATTCGCGGTGCGGGTGCTTCTCGACGTGCGTTGCCACCTCTGGAACCGTCACCGCGCGATAGCCTGCCGCCTTAAAAAAGAAGCTATAGAAAATGTCCATCAAGCGATAAAAACGAAATTTCTCATCGATCTCCCCTACCTCATGTAAAAGTTCTCTGCGGAAGGCCATAAGATACCCTTCAATCGCATCAACGTCGTGTTCCAACGACTCTTGAAATTCACGTAAGTCGTGTGTCACCAGACCATATGGACCCGCAACACCCACCTGGACATCTGCCAGTGTTGCGGCTAGCGGTGTCCAAATATCCCCCTTCACCTCAATTGAAGTATCCATCAGCACAACATAACGTCCTCTACTCGCACGCAGAGTTGCATTACGTCCGGCAGCAAAGCCCATGTTGTGGTCTGCGAAGAGCACCTGTAGACGCACGGCTTGCCCCTGCTCTCCTGTCAAATCTTCCTGGCGAGCAAGTTGTTGCAGGAATGGAAGTGTTTCATCAGTCGAACCGTTGTCAATCACGATAATTTCTAGCGAGTGTCCGGCAGCGTGGCGGCGAATGCTTTCTATACAACGTGCGACATCATCTTTACTGTTGTGTGCCAACAGATTCACGGAAAACTCGTAGAGGTCCGGTAAATGCGTAGCATCTGGGGCATCGGAAGAGCGTGTAAGAACAGGAAATTCTTTCTCTAAACGACGCGGTAGGACGAGTGAACCGCGCGCAGTATCTCTCACTACAAAGCCCTCTCGACTCAATCGTTGACGTACAGAGTCAGCTTGTGAATAGTTCTGCTGGAGACGTAAAGATTGACGTGTCTGCACCTGTGTAGCGACGGACGAGGGTACGGTAGCGAGATATGTGGATGGTTCAGCCATACGGCGAGGTTGGTCGCTTTGTAGGTATGCTTTGAGGCCAAAACCGAGAACGCGGTCCATGTCAAAAAGGGTGCGTAGCTTTATGAGAGGAGGCGTCTGTGAGCGCAACATCGCCCAGACGACAGCCATAGCGCGAGGCATGTTCAGATCGTTCTCAACCTCGGCAAGAAACGCATCGCGCCACTGGCGTCCCTCCTCCTGTAGTGGCTTATCGGAGAAGACGGTGCTTTCATCTGTCTGTGTGAGCAAAGAAAATGCCAGATTTCTTAGCCGTTCTAGCGATGTTTGCGCGGCCTGTAGAGCGCGGAAGGTAAAGTTGAGACGGCTCCGGTAGAGCGCGGTCGTGTAGAAGTAGCGTAGAGCCATTGGCTCAAAACCACGCGAAGCTACCTCCGCGCGGGTATAGGCATTGCCGGTCGATTTTGCCATTTTCTGACCATCGGCGAGCAGGTGCTGGGCGTGCAGCCAATAATTGACGAATTGTTCTCCTGAAAAACCTTCGCTTTGCGCGATTTCGTCTTCGTGATGCGGGAAGATATTATCAACGCCACCGGTATGCAGATCGAAATGTGTGCCAAGATACTTCGTAGACATCGCGCTACATTCGATATGCCAGCCGGGGAAACCACGTCCCCAGGGACTCTCCCAGGCCATTTCGCGACCAGGCTCAGCCACCTTCCACAATGGAAAGTCCTCGACGTTATGCCGGTCAGCATCGACGCCCTCGTGAACGCCTGCCATCATGTGCTCCAGCAAATTGCCGGAGAGCTTTCCGTAACCAGGGAAGCGTTTGATATCGAAGTACACATTGCCATTGACCTCATACGCGATACCCTTTGCCACCAGGGTAGAGATAATTTCGATCATCTCTGGCACATGCTGTGTTGCCCGTGGAAAAACATGGGCAGGTAGAATATTTAACAATGCCTCGTCTTCATGAAATGCGTCGGTATAAAATTGGGCAATTTCGAGCGAAGATTTGCCTTCTTTACGTGCTTGCGCTTCAACCTTATCTTCGCCCGCATCAACCACTTCCCGGCGCATATGTCCTACATCGGTAATGTTTTTCACATGTAGGACCTCAAATCCTTGATACTCAAAAGCTCTACGTATCCAATCAGCCATCGTAAAGGTGCGGAGATTGCCAATATGTATATAGCGATAGACGGTAGGGCCACAGGAATACATCTTGATTTTTCCAGGCTCTCTAGGAACAATCTCTTCTATCTGACGTGTCAAGGTATTGTAAATCCTCATGCGGCTCTATCTCCATAGCAACTAGTAGTAGACTTGTCTTCTGCTTCTTTTTATAAGAGTCTAAAATGGACGTAAACGAGTATAGCATACAACAGAACAATAGTTCATTGCTCACCTACTTCTTAACGAGGTGCTATACTTTTAGCAAGAGAAAGTGGCAATAAGCCTTTGCTTACAGAAAGAGAAACAATATATGTCAGGATATATCGTACTTGAGGGTGGAGCCGAATTTGGCGGGAAGATGGAAGAACCAGACAGGCGCGCGCTCGCCTTAGCAGGTGGACCACAAGCGCGCATTAGTATTATCCCAACGGCTGCCGCGCCGGATAACAATGCTCAACGCGCGGGCAACAATGGTGTGCGCTGGTTTACACGGCTGGGCGCGACTCATGTTGAGGCACTTTCCCTTGTGGATAAGGTATCGGCAAATAACGCGCAAATTGTAAACGCTATTCAGCAATCTCAACTCATTTATCTACTTGGCGGCTTTACAGGGTATCTTGGTCAAACGCTTATGGGCAGTGCCAGTTGGAAAGCAATGCTTGCCGCATATGAGAATGGAGCGGTGATCGCGGGTAGTAGTGCTGGCGCAATGGTCTTATGCGAATACTATTTTGATCCGAGTACAAGCAAAGTAGTGCGTGGCGTAGCATTGGAACCAAATGCCTGTGTTCTGCCTCTTCACTATACTTTTCGCAACGGCTGGGTAGGCCGTCTCACTCTATTGCTACCTGACGTGGTGCTTATCGGCATTGACGAGCACACGGGCATGATAGATGATGGTGAAGGAGACAAAAAGAGCGTGTGGCGTGTCTATGGACAAGGCGCGGTCACGCTCTACCGGCAAGGACAGGCAACAGCCCATAGAGCGGGTGAAACATTTACAGATACGTTTTCGTCGCGAACATAGCGGTATGTCCAGATCATTCAGCCGACCTATCAAACTATTTCTCCAATAATCGCTCAGCTTTCTTTATGAGTCGCCGTGTGGCTGGTTTAAGTGGCAGTGCTGGCATCTCAGAAAACGGGTACCAGCGTAAGTCGTGCGCTTCCGCTTTTGGTAGCCGAATTTTTTCTGGCGATGATGTAGAGAGGAGATAGCGAAAATCTAAATGGTAGTGTTCAGGGGTATCACGTCTAGCAGGAATGCTGTGTGCATCGACATCAACAAACGTAGGTTGTTCACTGGTAGAAGTGGAGAAAAACGCGAGATCGGGAAGCGCGGATTCCTCGGTGGCCTCACGCAATGCGATAAGAGCGGGGTCTAGTTCGCCCTCGCCGTGTCCACCCATCTGAAGCCATAGTTCCAGCTTTCGATGATACATCAGCAACACATTCCTGTTTGCGATATCCAGAATCAAGGCAGAGCCAGTAATATGCCCTTCCTGGCAGCTTTGAAGCCAGATGTTAGGATAATGCGCAATCATCTCTTCGACGAGTATAATTGAGGTACGTTCGGCTTCGTCTTCGGGTATGTATCCATATAGACGTTGTAAAAGTACCTCGGAGGCATGTTGCATCTTCTCTTTATTCACTTCTCACCTAGCAATAATTGCGCGGTCACATGATCTGTAACCAAAATATTTGCAAGTTCTGCATTTAGTGCAGCTCGGATAGCGGGAACGTACGCAGGACCGCCGCCCGCGATGAGAATGACTTTCGCACCTTGTTTAATTTTCTCTCTAAGTGTTGGAATCTCAAAGCCTGTTAAATAGTAAGGTGGTGGCTCAAGCAGCGTGTTAATACATCTTCCCTGAGCATCAAAGACCCAATGGTTAATGTCTACTGCTGGATGCATGTCCTCCACAGCTTGAATCTGTTCTTTCGAGAGTATTCCTCGCACGACAACTTCATCGTTTGTATGAGGTGGCCAAACGCTCATGATGACGATGTTTGCTCGCTCATAAAGTGTTGCGGCCTGTCTCAATATAGGGTCCATGCTCTTCATTAGTGCAATAGTTTTGCGTGATTCGGGCATAACTGGAAAAAATGCAGGCATACAGCACCACGTATGAATACCTCCGTATGCTTGTGCAATATCATAGGCAATTAAGTTTGCATCACCACTACTGGCATGAGCTTCAACAAAGCCGATTGTCGCAACAACCTGAAGGTGAGGAAGTATGCGGTTCGGCTTGAGATATCGTACTGCGCTTCTCATAAAGGTGGTGCCACCCGAAACGGCAAGAACATCGACATTTGTCAGCAGTTGATCGAGATAGTCTGCAGCAGCCTGGGCAATTTCGATCACCACTTCATCACTGGTTGCATGTTCTGTCATGCCGTCAAAGCTGCGACCAGGAACAAGTACAACATCCTCAAGTTTAAGGTCTGCACGCATCTCACGAGAGAGGTTGTGTAAATAGCCTATCCGCATGTCAGGGACAATAGAAATACGAACAATGCCACGGTCTTTCGCCTTTTGTAGTGCCTTGCTCACCGTCTGCCGGGAGCAGTATTCCTTATCAGCAATCGTTTCTTGTGAACTGCCTTCCTCATAATACATGTAGGCAACTCTGCGTAAAAAACGTTCGTCACCAAGTAAACGAGACTCTGAACCAGTCGTTTGCGATATTTCTGAAGGCATAGTGTCCCTGCTCCTTTTTATCAGGAAAGACAAAATCGAGGTTTCTATAAAATTATTTTCTCACTGTGAGTGGCTTACGTCCCCATGCAACGAGGATCGGCCAAACAGCCCAGAAATCAGGCCGTTCCATGTCTTTCTGAACTTGTCGCGTACGGGCCTCGTAATCGTCGGGAAGAGTAACCCATTTTTGTAAAAACGGGCGTATTGCTTGATGTAGATATTTCATATCCTCACAGAAAAGCTTACCTTCGGGCGTCCCTACATGAAACTCCAGAGGATAAGTTCTGGTTTGAACGTCTTCACACCACGCATTCGTAAGAAGTTCTGCCAGGTGGCCAGTCAATCCCGCGTTTTCCTCGGTAAAAAGGTATCCGGCACGATACATAACTTGAATGCCAATTCGGTCATAGTCTGTCAGTGCAATGCCCATGCTCTGAGTACTGGCCTCGCTTTCAGTAAGACGGAGAATTCCGCCGGGGCGCGTAACCCTTTGCATTTCTAAAAGCAGTTTAGGCCAGTCCCAGGTTCGCACAAAACTTACGCCAAATTGCAGATTCACCAGATCAAAAGAGTTGTCAGGAAAATCAAGTTTCTGTAATACATCCATTTCTCGAAACTCAACCTGATGCGCGACATTCTGCTCATTAGCCTGTTTACGAGCATATTCAAGCATACGTGGATTAATATCTACGCCCACCAAATGTGTCTGAGGATGGCTTCGGGCGACTTCAAGCATCCATCCACCGGGGCCGCACGCAACATCAAGAACAGAATGAAAATTGTCTGGGTTCGTCTGCTCCAAGAGAATACCACCCATTGCTATCCTAAACATGCGCTCCTGAGTGACCAGACGCTCGATTTCCGCCTTTTTCTTGTTGTCGTAAACAATATAGGTACTCGCGCTTTCGTTTTTCTTCGAGTTGTTAGATGCTGGCATGATAGCTTTCCTTCTCGTCTCAATGATGCTTTTGCATGTCTTGTACTCAACTCTTATTCATAGTATGTATGTGTACCTCTTGTTCCATGCATTATACGTGCATGAACAGGGCTTGTCTAGTGGATGCGTTAGAGCGCAAAAAAGCAAACATGCCCTATTCAAGTGTCGAATTGTTCACGTTTACAGAAAACAAGACGGAGCACTATTAAAATCGCAGATTACTACAGTATGTCGTATATCTTTACATTTTTTACATATGTATTTTTATAGAACAAAATCTTACACCTGTACATTGTGGAGCAAAAAAATTATAATTGCTCCATTTTTCGCAATTTCTATAAAATGTGTTGACTCTCACAGAGCTTATGGTATTCTTCTCTTTAAGAGATACATATTTTTTGAGTTTGAACAGGTAATTAGAGTATTCTCTGTCTCTGTAAAACGACTGCACACACTCGTAACTGGAGACGAATTCATAAGAGGAAAGGATGCCGGATTATGACGAAGCGGCTTCAGTTCAAAGTAGAGAAGAATCGTGTTCTTGTACCTGTTGGAGAACCATGTCCTTTCGGATGTAAATACTGCTATACGCGTGGAGGAGAGGTAGGGTTATCCAAGCTTAACGCCAATGATGTACTTGACTCATTCGAGCAATTTGCACAAAACACGTCTTTTGAGACTATTCAATTCGGGTACGATGGTGATCCATTCGCACGACCAGTACGTGGCGTCGCTATGCTACAACGCTTAGCACTACTAATAAAGAACCTAAATTTTAGTACGAAGGCATTCCTGGATGCGCCTACCCTGCATGCACTTGCAGAAATGCAGCAGCGCATGCAAGAGAATGGAACGATGCTAAGCGCATTGGTGTCAGTCAGTTGCTGGGACTCCGCTTCTTACGTAGAACCTCATACGCCTTCTCCGAGCGAACGGATGGGAACGGTTGCCAACCTGAAACGGATTGGCGTACCTGCATTTATTGCGGTGCGTCCCATTTTGCCACATATTGATGATTCGGAATACGAAAACATTGCGCTAGAGGGAATACGAGCAGGCTGTGACGGGTTTGTTCTGGGACCTCTTTATGCCGATGACCGTGGGCAGTTTGTGCGCTTTATTTCGCCAGAAATACTGACAACTATTCCTTCTCGCAAGAATGTTGTTTCCTGGTCTGCTCATCAGCCAACATGGACGCGTTACGAAGACGAAGAACGTCTTTCTCGTCTTAGCGATATGATCGAACGAAAAGGAGGCAAAGTATATGTCTCTTCGGCGGATGCGATGGCAGCAGTAGGTCAACGGCTGGTAGTCTCACCTCTTCTAGCAAGTGTATAAAAAGCTTTCGATATATTTTTTAAAAGAGGGAGTGTAAGTAATGGCAGTGAACGCAATCACGTCAACGAATGCAGAGTTATATTCAGAGCTACAGATAGGTGCGTTTACCTTTGTAAAAGAGCTAACAGGACAAGTCGTGCTACATGTTGACATTGATAGTGGCTTATATCCAGTTAGACTTACACATGAGCAAACGTATACACTGGCGCAATGGCTTTGTGCTCGTGAAACAAATGATAAAGCCTAACCAAGAAACGAGAAACCTCTTGCACTATAGAGCACATGAGGAAAGTGCAGGATACATCTAGTTGTAAATAAGGAAATCGCTATGCTGACACCACCTTTTGTTGCAAATGAAGCACAACGACTTGCAACATTGCGGCATCTTTCCATTCTGGATACTCCACCAGAGGAACGCTTTGACCGCATTACTCGAGCTGCGGCGACTTCTTTTGACACACCTATTGCACTCATGACCCTTATTGACGAACACCGGCAGTGGTTCAAATCACGTCAAGGACTCGTAGTGCGTGAGACAGTTCGTGAGATATCGTTTTGTGCACATGCCATCTGTCAAGAAGGTGTATTTGTCGTTCCTGATGCTCATGAAGACCCTCGCTTCTCTGATAATCCGCTTGTTA
>CAXTUE010000049.1:0-253 GCA_964247355.1 uncultured Ktedonobacteraceae bacterium
CACTGGTCTCGTTGTATATCATGAATATTATATTATGATTTTAGGAGATGACAGGAGACACAATCACATGTCTCAGGATGAGCAACATATGTAGATTGTCTCTCTTGAAGAGCTTCACTGCTGTATTCCTCATCTCCGATTGTCTCTTCACCCAGATAACTAGCGGCATCCCCGATGTCAACCAGTTCTAATAGCTCGATAATCGCACGCAATTCGCCAGTTGTTGCCATTGCGCATTCCCCCCATTCAATTT
>CAXTUE010000049.1:309-10737 GCA_964247355.1 uncultured Ktedonobacteraceae bacterium
GCCCACTTCCACCTTAAGACATCGAACACCCGCTAGAATAATGTGTTAGATGATCGTCGTTTTTTACAAAGTAAAAATACAATAAATTAAGAAGAGTAGTCGTACTTTTGTTTTGCTATAGATATATACGTCCGATGCCACAGTTTTCATGCATTGAGATGTGCAGTAGTCCGAAAAGGCCATGTGTCAAGCCTTGACATGTGTTCCAATGAACCTCTATTATGAAGACGCTAGCAATACATAAGAGAGATAGCGAAACAATAGAACATTATGTCAAATCAGATATCACCTAAAGTCACTGAACATATCGAGCGCGCAAAAAAAATATTGCAGTTTGAGCAGCGCATGAATCACCAGGATTCGGCGATCAAACCAGGTGGGCTTGAGGTCTTCGCGAGCCGATGGGCCGAAGATGCTACAGCGGCCTTTAAGCAAGCGAGCGTAGATGTTGCGCCGATACACTCTTTCATGGAGTATCTGGTGGGATATCGCAGACAGGACCCGATGCAACGAGCAGCCAGCATACGCTCTGCTCTAGCAATTCTAAATGATATGGGCGGAAACGGAACTCCTACCCACATTTCCTCAGCGCGTCCTCTACAGGACACTGTAGCAGTTCCAGAAAAACAGGCTCCTGTACAACAGACGAAAGCTGTTCTGAACGCGGAAAAGCCTACAAGCACACAAGTTGTTCAAGCTCAGTCTGCTTCGCAAATACACGAGGATGTGGAGGCCATGAAGCCAAATCTACCCGCACGTGTGCTTCAGAAAGCTACTATAGCGACACAATCAACCTCGCAGTCAATTCGCTTAGAGGCTGGTATGACGCAGGGACACACAGTAATGACGCTGCTCACTGCCGATGTCACTGCTGTTCCTGGCGTGGGTCCTTCGGTAGCGACAAAACTTCATGCACTGGGCATTCGCACGGTACGCGATTTGCTGTTTTATTTTCCACGCGAGCACCGCGACTATAGCAAACTGGAGAAGATTGGGAGCATTCCCTTCAATGAGTTAGTAACGACGGTCGGCATGATCTGGGAGGTAGAGACCAAGCGTACGTCAGGTGGGCGCTCAATCACCTACGCCACCATCTCAGATGATACGGGAAAATTGCGCGTCTCCTGGTTTAATCAGGGTTATCTACAAAAACAACTGCTAGCCGCGAAAGGCTCGTATCTGGTGGTGACGGGCACCAAGCAGCGTTTTGGCAACAAGGTCGAGTTCTCAGTACGCACACATGAACTCCCCGATTCGGGCGATCTGCTCAATACTGGACGCCTTGTGCCGACCTATCCCCTGACCGAGGGGTTACACGCAAAGACGTTGCGCCGTTTCACGAAGTGGGTGGTAGACCGTTATGCCGCCATGTTGCCCGACTACCTGCCCATGATGATACGTGCCGAAGGACAGCTTTTGCCCTTGCCGGACGCAATCTCGCACATTCATTATCCAGAAAGCGAGGAGATGCTGGCTGCCGCACGTCGTCGCCTTGCCTTTGACGAGCTATTTTTGATTCAGTTGGGGATGCAGGAGCGGCGCAGTCGCTGGAAGCAGCAGGTGGAACATGGCAATGCCTTTGCCGTCGACCTCAGCAAGATTTTTATTGACGCGCCTGCTTCAACACAACAGGCGAAAATGGAAGAGGCGCAACCGCTAGGAACTACGCTGTGGTCAACCGTGGCGGTTGAAGAGCCGTTCGAGGCCACGTTGCCCTTTACGTTCACACACGCACAGCATCGCGTTCTGAATGAAATTTTTCAGGACCTTGGACGTACACAACCCATGTGTCGTCTTCTGCAGGGTGATGTCGGTGCAGGTAAAACGGCGGTTGCTGCCGCCGCACTCTATATGGCAGCACTCAACGGCTATCAAGGCGCGATTATGGCTCCGACGGAACTGCTGGCGGAACAACACGCACGTAGTATCGGCAAGATGCTTGAGCCATTTGGTATTCGCACCGTTTTGCTTACGGGCAGTTTGAAGACACGCGAACGCGCTATGGGGCGCGCAGCCCTTGAAAATGGTGAGGCAACCGTAGCGATTGGCACACACGCACTTATTCAGGAAGATGTGACCTTTACAAAACTGGGTCTGGTCATTATTGACGAGCAGCATCGTTTTGGTGTCGAGCAACGCGATGCTCTGCGACAAAAGGGCTATCATCCCCATATGCTGGTTATGACGGCAACGCCCATTCCACGTACGCTCGCGCTCACGCTCTATGGCGATCTCGATGTGTCCATCATCGACCAGCTTCCCCCCGGTCGTCAGAAAATCATTACGCGTTGGCGCACGGGCGCACGACGTTCCGAAGCGAATACAACAATTGTACATCAGATCGAAGAGGGGAGACAGGCGTTCATTATCTGTCCTTTGATTGAGGAGTCTGAGTCACTGGCGGTCAAGGCCGCTACAAGCGAATATGAGCGTTTGAAGCGCGAGGTCTTTCCCTATAAGCGACTGGGATTGCTGCATGGAGCGATGAAGGCGGTAGAGAAGGACGCAGTGATGCGCCAATTTCGCGATCACGAGTTAGACATTCTCGTGGCAACATCGGTTATCGAGGTCGGCATCGACATTCCGAATGCGACGGTGATGGTGATCGAGGACGCGGATCGCTTTGGTCTCTCGCAACTGCACCAGTTTCGCGGGCGCGTTGGGCGCGGCAAACATCAATCCTACTGCTACGTCTTGAGTGCCGATGCCAGTATCAGTGCGCAGGAGCGGCTCGGCGTCTTCCAGGATACCGACGACGGCTTCAAACTTTCGGAGGAAGATTTACGGTTGCGCGGTCCCGGCGACTTCTTCGGTGTACGGCAAAGCGGTATGCCAGAGTTACGCATGGCGAACCTAAGCGATACGCCACTGGTAGAGCTGGCCCGTTCGCTCGCCGACAGACTATGGGAGAGTGACCCTTATCTGCGCAAACCAGAGCACGCCCCGCTACGTGAGCGCATGCACCTCTTCTGGCAAAAATTCGTTGGCCATTGATTATGACTTTCTGAGAATATATATCCGCTTGCTCAAAACTAGCCTATATGGTTAAATGAAGGCAATTCTCTCAGGTCAATATGTTAGCATTCACAATAAGGGAGGTTGTCGCGTGAACAACGAGGAAAAGCACAGCCAACGTACTGCCGTCTATGCAGGAACCTTTGATCCTCTCACAATTGGGCACCTGGATATCGCACGTAGAGCCGCTCGCTTATTTGACACCCTGATTGTCGCGGTCTATGCTTTTCCGGCAAAAAATCTCCTATTCACTGTCGATGAACGTCAGGCTCTCTGGCAGAAGGTTGTTGTCAGTGAAGAATTGACGAACGTACGCATTGAGAAGTATACCGAGCTGACCACAGATTTTGTGCATAGAATTGGTGCCAACACCATCGTCAAAGGCTTGCGTTCCCCCGGCGACTTCGAGGCCGAATTGCAACAGAACTTTATGAATCGCAAGCTGGCACCCGATATTGAAACGGTCTGTCTGCTGACCAACCTCGAACACCTTTTTGTCAGTTCGTCTTTGATAAAAGAGGTGACGCGTCTGGGCGGAAATGTCACGGACATGGTACCGAAGGTTGTATTAGAAGCATTGCAAGAGAAATTTAAGGCAAAGTGATGGACATTCTCTATCTTTTGGATCGACTGGAAAATCTAATTGCGGGTAGTCGCAGAATGCCTCTTACCAACCAGTTCTTGCTGAAAGAGGCTGATATTTTGAGTATCATAGACGAGATGCGTGCCACTATTCCGAATGAGATTCAACAGGCGCGACGCATCGTCCAGGACAAAGAGCGCATTCTGGCGCAGGCAAACGCAGAGGCTGCGAATATTGTGTCACGTGGCCGGGCAGAGTTGGAGCGAGCAATGAACCGTGAGGGTCTACTGCGCGCTGCGGAGGGACGTTCACAAGAACTGATACGACAGGCGGAAGAGCAAGCGCAGGAAATGCTACGCCAGGCAAAAAGGCATTCCGAGCACCTCCAAAACGACGCCGATGCCTATGTCTCAGAAACGCTTTCCGGCCTCAAAGAACACCTGACAAATATCGAAACAGAGGTAAGTCGCACCATCCTCAGTATTGATCGCGGCCTGGAAAGTATCGCACAGCAAGGTGCCGATGAGGATGAAGTCGAAGACGGTACAGCATATGATGAAGCCTTCGATGAGGAGGACAACGGCAGGCAGGAGCTACAAGGCGAGATACAGCCGCGTCGTGCATCGCTTGCTAATGACACCATTGGTGGACCGAGTTTATCTTGAGGCGGTCACATGACAGGGAGTTGGGTGCATGACTGCGGCTTGCCGCGGTCATGCGCTTACATGCTTCTGGGCCTTTTGGTTTCCCCGAATTGCATCTTTCTTAGGAGATGTGTTGGGTAGGGACCGCATTCATCACGTCCGTCTTGGCCTCTGATCGCGAAACGGATGCGATATTGATGCCCCAACGAACGTGATGAATGCGGTCCCTACGAGAGATGCATGCACGGCGGGTCTCTCGTGTCAACTAAAAAGCCGTGTTACATGCTCCATGCCCACTTGACACTACGTAACAGCTTGTCTATAATAGATTGGCACTAGTAGAAAAACTCGGATTGTGCATACTGCATTCCCTGGCCTATTTTACCCATTCCCTACTTAGTATCTCAGTGAAAGGATGTGCAGTTTCATGATCTATAATGTGGCGCAACTCATGAAGTCCCCTGTTGGGACCTCGTTGACAGCAGACATACATGAAGAAAATGTTCAGCTTGATGAGGACCTGAAGGTCATTGGTCCAATTGTCGGCAAGGTACGTATACGCCGTGTCAATCAGGGTCTACTGGTCGATGGCTGGGTGGATGTCGTGCTTGAACTCACATGTACACGTTGCTTGAAGCAGTTTGAGCAAACAGTACATTTACCCTTCGAGGAACGTTTCTATCCAACGATAGATATTGTGACAGGAATGCCTCTTCCATCCATTGAGGAAGAGGATGTGTTTCCTATCGACGACCATCATCTGATTGACCTGACCGAGGCGATACGGCAAGGAGTATTGCTCGAACTACCAATGGTCACGCTATGCAAGGAAGATTGTAAAGGATTGTGCTCACAATGCGGACACGATCTCAATCTTGGTTCCTGCGACTGTAAGCCAGAGGTCGATGAGCGGTTTAGCGCACTCAGCGCGTTACTACAAAAAGACGTATAATATAGCGAACACGAGTAGGTAGACCTGGGCTTCATATCCAGGACATTATACGCGTGGAAGAGGAGAATTCACACATGGGAGCATTACCAAAGCAACGCACGTCGCCTGCTCGTCAGGGAGACCGTCGTTCACACCATCATTTAACACTACCACAACTAGTCGCTTGCCCAAATTGCAAACGTCCTCGCATGCCGCACCACGCATGCCCGAATTGCGGACAGTATCGTGGGCGTCAGGTGTTTCTACCGCGCGCCAGAAAGCAGTAAGAAGGCAAGAGACGGCGCACTTTTCTCCATGATGGAGAGGGCGTCGTCTCTTTATACAAAGTAGAATAGATTATGACGACCAAAGTTGCCTTTCTCTTTCCAGGGCAAGGAAGCCAGGCAGTAGGCATGGGAGCCGATATTTTCGCCGCTTCGCCAGCCGCAAAGAACGTCTTTGAAGCCGTCGATGAGGCATTAGGTATTCCACTAAGTACGCTTTGCTTTCAAGGTCCCGAAGAGACGCTACGCGAAACGATTAACGCTCAACCTGCCATTGTCACCGTCAGCCTCGCTATTCTCGCCGCATTTCAAGAAGCACTTACTTCTCCAACTTCACAAGAGCCTTCGTGGACTTATCCACTCGCGCCAGCTTACACAGCAGGTCACAGTGTTGGTGAGTATTCGGCCCTCGTCGCCTCTGGTGCCCTCGATCTCAAGCAAGGTGCAGTACTGGTACGCGAACGCGGTCGCTTGATGCATGCCGAGGGAACCGCTTGTCCAGGAGGTATGGCGGCAATCATAGGCATGGATGACACAAAGCTGCAAGCTGTATGCCAGGATGCGACAAAACACATGCAGCAGGAACTAGCGAATACGCAATCCACCAATACTCATCCTGGCATGGGGCAAGTCGCGGTAGCGAATTATAATGCGCCGGGGCAGATCGTTATTTCGGGCGAACAGAGGGCGTTGACACGAGCCTCCGAACTGGCAAAAGAGCGGGGCGCGAAACGCGTGCTTCCACTCGCGGTGAGCGGCGCATTTCACTCACCAGTCATGCGGCCTGCGGCAAACGGGCTGGCACAGGCGGTGAATGTTGCCGACGTACACGACGCCAGCATTCCGGTAGTTGGCAATATCGAAGGAACTGCATTGACTACGGCCCAGGATATCCGCCAGGAGCTAACGCAACAGATCGCGTCTTCTGTACAATGGGTGCGCACTATCGAATACATGGTTGATGCGGGAGTTACAGTCTTTATCGAGATCGGTCCTGGTCAAGCTCTGACAGGTATGGTAAAACGTATCGCTAAGAGTGCCACAACACTGACAGTAGGCTCAAGTGCGGAAGTTGAGAAAACGGTAAGCCTTGTGCGTGACATGGGACTTATGCAAAACGTATAACGTGCAGGAATAGAATCACAATGGAAGGGAGAAGTACAGCATGGTTACAGAACAGCTAGGAGTCGTCCGTATCGCGCGACAAGTACTTTCGGCTATTGTGATCAATAGCGCGCTACAGATTCAGGGAGTCACGCGCTTGGCCGAGTACAATGACCAGTGGTCCCGTTTTCTCAACCGTGAAGTGCCGAGGCAGGGAATAGCCCTGACGATCAAGGAAAACACTGTTTCAGCCGATTTGTATCTTGTTGTCTCGGCTGGTGTCAACATCGTCGAGGTTGGCACTGCGGTGCAAGAAGAGGTGGCGGCATCGCTGGAAGAGATGGTAGGAATGCAGGTGCGCGAAATCAACGTTTATATCCAAGACGTGGCGTAGTGCTCTACTTTGTGGTATATGTAGATACAAAACATATTTGCTATTGCACGAACAGCAAGCTCATACAGAGTCCGTTAGCACACTCAATTCGTATCAATCGTTAGAGGAGGCCAATAGTACGGCTTCTTCAGCAACACATTAAGGAACAATTCGAGGATACTATGCCAGGGATACGCAGACAAGCACGCATGATTGCATTGCAAACACTTTACGAATACGATATCGCCCAGCACACAGCCGCAGAAGTTTTGCAGCGCCATGTCGAGGAACGTCAGCTACCCACTCAGGTGGTAGAGTATGCTGAGGCATTGGTCCTGGGTGTGAGCGAGCATCTTGCCGATATCGACGCCCACATTCAAAGTGCGGCACGTGAATGGCCTTTGCAACAGATGGCTCGCATCGACAAAAACATCTTGAGACTTGCAATCTACGAGATTCTGTTCAATAATACGGTACCAGCTAAGGCCGCCATCAATGAGGCAGTTGAACTTGCCAAGATATTTGGAAGTGACACGTCCAGCCGCTTCATCAATGGCGTCCTCGGCACTATATTTAACCGGGCGCAACAACCGCCCATCCCAACTGCTGAAAGCGAGGTCAAATAATGGCAGCAACTGAAGTTCAGACAAGGCTAAAAAAGATTATTGTTGATCAACTTGGTGTTGATGAGAGTGAAGTCGTCCCCAGTGCCTCTTTCGTCGAGGATCTCAACGCGGACTCACTCGATCTGGTCGAACTCATCATGTCCCTCGAAGAGGAGTTCAAAGTCCAGATATCCGATGAGGACGCGGAGAAGATCACCACTGTGCAAGAAGCTGAGGACTACATCGAAGAGCACGCGCACTAACAAAAACATTCTCATGAATGTCGACATCTACACATGAGAATATCTGTAGGGGTCTAATTCCATTACATTTCGTTGACGACATATAATGCTGGGGAACATTGAAAAGCGTTTCAACCCTCACTAACGTTGTGTATCGCCAACAGGGTGTAATGAATTAGACCCCTACAAAGTTTCCTTGTCACAAATCACTACCTTCATGCATCTATGTTAGTATGCAGTAGCAAGTCTGTTACAATAGACAGCTACAAATGCGAACACGAAAAGAGTTGAGCGTGGAAATGCTTCCTGCGGCACAAGCGGTTGAGGCCCTTGTTTCTGAATATAGCAGACTGGTCTTCTACACCATCTACGGACTTACTGAAGATTGGGAGGAGAGCCAGGACCTGACGCAGGACACGTTTCATAATGCACTAAAAGCAATTGATGCCGCACGTGTGGAAAGCGGCACAAACTTTTCAGCAAAGGCATGGTTGTTACGCATCGCCCTCAATACCGTACGAATGCAACGCCGGAGACGCAGTATTCTGCGCTTCATTCCATTCTCTCGTATGCAAGGCAATGAAGAGACGACTCCTGAGAGTCAGGCAGAGGTACTGACCGCACAGGCCGCACCTGTACAACCCGTTGGCTATGGACAGCAAGAAGTATCTGACCCTGCCGATCTGATTGCGGAGCAAGACATGGTGCAGCGCACCATGGCTAAGTTGCCCGAAGCATTTCGGACATGTTTACTGCTCTCAATTGTCGGCGGCCTTTCGTCGCACGAAATCGCTACACTGCTCGACATGAAAGAGGCGGCGGTCCGGCAACGTCTGGCCCGTGCCAAAAAGCTGTTTCAGCAAGAGTATATGCGCGAAAGTGGCGAAGATATTTCTGATGCGTATGTCTCGTTCACATCAGACCGGCGTTCAGAGATACATAGATCAACCGATAAAAGGGAGCAGTCGCAGCGTTTAACACTTGTACCGCGTTATACATGGCCTGGAGAGATAGACTATGCACAAGAACTCAGTTGAAACATTGCTTGCCCGCCACTATGGAAGCAACGCTGGTGCTCCTGCTGGCCTTGAGCAACGTCTACACGCCTCTCTACGCCAGCAAGCAATGGACATAGCGCGCGAACAGCGTACAGCCACTCGCACAGTGAGCAGGCGCAAAGCAGTACGGTTCGTAGCACTTAGTTCTCTGGGTGTGGGAGCCTTCAATCTCGGCTTAGAAATGCTTGAAACAGCACTTGTTGGACAAGAGGTAGCACAGAACGTAGCAATACCATGACCTCGTAGGGACCGCATTCATCACGTCCACTGTGGCATCTCACACGCCAAATGGACGTGATGAATGCGGTCCCTACGGAAACGCGTTTCACAAGAAGACAACCATTTAATAAAATTTATCGTAGTAATGTGTAGAAATAAATATCCATCAAGACCACGGACGTTAAGAAAGGACACCTATCATGTTTGGACTTGGACACGGACCAGAGTTAATCGTCATTCTTGTTGTTGCATTGCTCGTCTTCGGACCAAAGAAATTGCCGGAAATGGGCCGCTCAATCGGCAAAACAGTAACAGAGTTCCGTAAAGGCATCAGCGAGATGGGCAAGGAGAAAGAGGTAGAGGAGCCAAAGACGCCTTCTACATTGAACTATGAAGCAATCGAGCGGGAGAATACTGGCAGCCGTATCGTAGAGACTCCTACCAGTGAGCATAGCCATAGCGAAGTTAAGATTGACTAGTGCCAACTACTATCGCCTGTTTGGAGTATAGAAAATGGCAACTGGTAACATAGATAAACAGGACTCAATGCTCTCATTCGACGGCTACTCACCAGAGCCGGAGGATGAGGGCGAAGAGGATGGCATGTCCTTAATGGACCACCTGGAAGAATTACGCTGGCGCATCTTCAAATCGTTGATTGCCATCACAGTAGGCGCGGTGGTGGCGTTTTTCTTCCGAGATTTTATTGTTGAATTTCTGAAGCAGCCGCTTCCTCTAAACAACAGGAAGTTGTTCTTGACGGGTATTACGGAAAGCTTTACCGTCTTCCTAATGGTCTCGATTGCGGCAGGTTTTGTTGTCGCGCTTCCTGTCATTCTTTATCAAACCTGGGCTTTTGTGTCGCCAGGCTTGTATGAGAAAGAGAAAAAGTATGCCGTTCCTTTCATCTTTATCGGCATTATTCTTTTTCTTGCAGGTATTACTCTTGGCTACTTTGTATTGAAGTATCCTGTAGAGTTCTTGACTAACTTTGGAGGAGAGAGTTTCACAGAAATCCTGACGGCGGGTAGCTACTTCGGATTCATTTCGTTCTTTATCCTGGCCTTTGGTGTTATCTTTGAGATGCCGCTTGTGCTCACCTTCCTGGCGTACATCGATATCATCACGTCGAAGACATTGCAAGCGAAACGTGCTCCTGTGCATGTCGGTATGTGGATTGCGGCGACAATCGTCATTCCAGGCGCGGACCCATACAGCCCTATCATCTTGGGCGCGTCAATGTCAATTCTGTACGAGTTGACCATCGTCTTCATCAGGCTTCTGAAAAAATAAGACGGCAAGCAAGGACAGAAAATAATGTCAGCGCGAATGTCTAAGCGTTCGCGCTGACATTGTTTTCTGTCCTTGTC